>NZ_BAAHFQ010000006.1:0-59895 GCF_054681715.1 Deferrisoma sp. | reverse complement strand
CTACACGCTGGGGCAATGGCGGCGGCTGGTGGTCTACGTGGAGCACGGGTTTTTGACGCCGGACAACAACCTGGCGGAGAACGCGATCCGGCCGTTCGTGGTGGGGCGGAAGAACTGGCTGTTTAGCGCGACACCGGGGGGCGCGAAGGCGAGTGCGGCGCTCTACAGCCTGATCGAGACGGCCAAACTCAATGGGCTGGAGCCGTACCGGTACCTGAAGCACGTGTTCGAGCGGGTACCGCTGGCGACGACGCGGGAGGAGTACCGGGTGCTCCTGCCGCAGCACATGCCGGCAGACCTGTTGGCCCGACTCGCGCCGGGGGGCGGTTTATAAGGCGCTTACTTTTTACATCCACATTTCAAATGAAGTCTGTCCAGTTTTGGCCAGCAGGGGTTTCCGCATTCACTGAAGCCCGTCCCCTCCCTCGGCTTCAGCCCGGCGGGGAACGGAGCATCCCGTGAAGGGCGACGCTCCGTTCCAGGATCCAGGCGTGGCTGTCCGCTGGAAGGTTTGACATCGGGCGGGAAACGAGCGCAAAGCCGTCCTCGCCCCATTCCAGGTTCTCGCCTTCCGCTAGCGCGAGCTGCCCGGCTAACGTGCGCAGGGATTCAAACCGCTCCGCGGCATCGGGACCCTGCCGGACGATGACGAAGATTTTCGACACTCGGGATCGCTGGGAGAAAGACGCCGTGACCCGGATGCCGGGAATCTGCCAGGGCAGTTCCACCCAGTTCCGGGCGGCCGGGGTGGGGAGCGGAATATCCGTTCCCTGCTCTCCGGCGAACCGCACGAATCCTTCCCAGTAGTCCAGCCAGTCGGCGTAACGGCCTTCTGAGGCTCCTCCGCCCGAAGCCCGCCGCACGGCTCGGGTCCAGGCGTTGGGCCGGCAGACCACCTCGAACCGGGGCGCCACGGGGGATTCGCCGATCCGCCACAGGGCGAGTTCGACCCCGAAAAACGCGAACCGGTCCTCCGTGATGCGGTTCAGCCAGTCCAAGGTCGCCCGGTGCTCGTCGCCGATCCGCTCGGCGACCCACACCACACAAAGGGCGTCCAGGCCGGCCGCGTAGGTGAGAATCTGGCCCAGGTGCCGGTGGTCGGCAGACCCGAACTGGTTCTCCACGAGAACCAGGGTCCCGTCGATCCGGTCGCGGCACAGGAGGTCGGCGCGGTACGGGCCTACGCGCACTTCGCTCCCCACCAGCTCCAGATCGAGCCCCAACGCCTCCCCCAGCCAGATCAGGTTCTCCCCTTCGCAGAGCCAGGGGGTGAAGTCTTGCGCTTCGTGCGGCCAGCAGGCCCGCGGGTCCACCCGCACAAGCCTCCCGATGGGTAACCGGTTCATTCGTCCCTCCATGGTCATCGGTTGGCGGTCTACGCCGCCCAGTCCTCGCACAGCACCTCGGTCTGCTCCAGCACGAGCTCCGTGGCCCGCTCCTGCTTGTCGGGCGGGTAGCCGTACCGGCGGAGTATCCGTTTTACCAATACCCTCAGTTGTGCCCGGGCGCTCTCGCGCCGCGTCCAGTCCACGGTCACGCTCCGGCGCACCCGGTCCACGAGTTCGTGGGCGATCTGCTTGAGGGTCTCGTCCCCCAGCACCTCCACCGCGCTCTCGTTGGCGGCCAGCGCGTCGTAAAAGGCGGCCTCGTCCTCGGTGAGCCCCAGCCGTTCCCCCCGTTTCTTGGCCTCGTGGAACCGCTTCGCGATCCCGATCAGTTCCTCGATCACCTGGGCCGCCGTCACGACCCGGTTGTGGTACTTGCGGAGCGCCTCTTCCAGGAGTTCGGAAAACGCCCGCTCCTGCACCACGTTCTTTCGCAGCCCCACCCGGATCTGGTCGCGGAGGAGTTTTTGAAGGGCCTCCACGGCCAGGTTCTTTTGGGGCAGGTTTCGGACCTCGGCGAGGAACTCGTCCGAAAGGATCGAGATGTCCGGCCGGCTCAGGCCCGCCGCGGCGAAGATGTCCACCACCTCCGCGCCGGCCACGGCCTGGGAGATGAGCTGACGCACGGCCGCCTCCATCTCTTCGGGGGTGCGGCCGCCCGGGCCCCCGGTGGCCTTCACCAGTGCCGCCCGGATCTCCTGGAACAACCCCACCTCGTCCCGGATGGCGAGCGCGGCCTCGTGGGGCACCGCCAGGGCGAAGGCCTTCGACAACGCCGCCACCGCCGAGAGGAACCGCTGCTTTCCGTCCTCCTGCGCGAGCAGGAAGTCCATGGCGTCGGCGATGCCCTGGAGCCGCTCGGCGGGCGCGGCCCCCAGGAGGCGCTCGTAGTCGAAGCCGTGGAGGATGCCCCGGACCACCTCGTACTTCTCCCGCATCACGGCCACGGCCTCTTCCTGATCCACCGCGGCCGTTCCCCGGCCGCCGCTCTCGGCGTACACCGCCAGGGCCTTTTTCAGGGAGTCGGCGATCCCGAGGTAGTCCACCACCAGCCCGCCGGGCTTGTCGCGGAACACGCGGTTCACGCGGGCGATGGCCTGCATCAGGTTGTGGCCGCTCATGGGCTTGTCCACGTACATCGTGTGGAGGCACGGCACGTCGAAGCCCGTGAGCCACATGTCGCGCACGATCACGAGCTGCAGTTCGTCGTCCGGGTCCTTGAACCGCCGGGCCAGGAGTTCCCGGCCCGTCTTGTTCCGGATGTGGGGCTGCCACGCCGCGGGGTCCGCGGCCGACCCGGTCATCACCACCTTGATCTTGCCCTTCGTGTCGTCGTCGCTGTGCCAGTCGGGCCGTAGCCGCGTGATCTCGTCGTACAGGGCCACGCAGATGCGGCGGCTCATGCACACGATCATGCCCTTGCCGAAGAGCGCCTCCTGCCGCCGCTCGAAGTGGGCCACGAGGTCCTCGGCCACGAGCCGCAGGCGCTTCTCGGCGCCCACCAGAGCCTCCAAAGACGCCCACTTGGTCCGGAGCCGCTGCCTGCGGGCCTCGTCCTCCTCGGCTTCGGTGATCTCCTCGAACGCCTCGTCGAGCCGGGGCTTTTCGGCCTCGTCCAGCTCCAGCTTGGCCAGCCGGCTCTCGTAGTAGATGGGAACCGTGGCCCCATCCTCCACGGCGCGCTGCACGTCGTAGATCGAGATGTAGTCGCCGAACACCGCCCGGGTGTTGCGGTCGTCCTTCTCGATGGGCGTGCCGGTAAACCCGATGAACGAGGCGTTGGGTAGCGCATCGCGCATGTGCCGGGCGAACCCGTCGATGAAGTCGTACTGGCTGCGGTGGGCCTCGTCGGCGATCACCACGATGTTCCGGCGCGCCGACAGCAGCGGATGCGCTTCGCCCCGGTTCTCGGGGAAGAACTTCTGGATGGTGGTGAAGATCACGCCCCCCGACGCCACCTGCAGGAGGTTCCGCAGGTGCACCCGGCTCTCCGCCTGCACCGGGGTCTGGCGCAGGATCTGGCGGTTGGCGGCGAAGGTGGCGAAGAGCTGGTTGTCGAGGTCGTTGCGGTCGGTCAGCACCACGATGGTGGGGTTCTCCATGGCCGGGTGCCGGATCACCTTGCTCGCGTAGAACACCATCGAGAGGCTTTTCCCCGAACCCTGGGTGTGCCAGATCACCCCGGCCCGGCGGTCGCCGAACTTGCGGATCCATCCGCCGGCCTCGTCATCGCCGCTCACCCACCCGGGGAACGGGTCGCCGCGCTCCGCCTCCTCGAACCGGGCGTAGAGGGCGCCGGCATCGGCGTCGATGCCGCAGGCCATGAGCGTGGAGGCGAGCGCCTGGTTCACGGCGTGGTACTGGTGGTACCCGGCGGCCTTTTTGGCGATGCCGTCCGTGCCCCCGCCGTTGTCCTCGAACGTGATGAAGTTGAGCACGTAGTCCTGGAACCGGGCGCGGTCGAACAGGCCGCGGAGGAGCACCTGAAGACCCGGTTTCGGCACGCCCTCGGACTGCTTGTCGTTCCCCGGCTCCCGATAGAGGTCGGTCCCGTCGATCGTGCGCCAGGGCATGAACCGGTCCCAGCCCGAGGTCAGGGTGCCGAACCGGGCCTGCATGCCGTCGGAGATCGCGCAGAGCGCGTTGTATACGAACAGGCCGGGTATCTCCCGCTTGTAGGTCTGGAGCTGGTTGAACGCCCTGCGCAGCGTGGCCTGCTCGTCGGCGACGTTCTTGAACTCGAGCACGACGAGCGGAAGCCCGTTGACGAACAACACCAGGTCGGGCCGCCGGGTGTGCCCGCTCTCCACCACCGTGAACTGGTTGACCGCGAGCCAGTCGTTCCGGTCCGGGTGCTCCACGTCCAGCAGCCACACCTTGCCGTGGCGCTCCCCTTCCGCGCCCATCCAGGAGACGTCCACGCCGTCGGTGAGCATCCGGTGGAAGCGCCGGTTGTTCTCGATGAGCGCCGGGCTCTCCGGCGTGAGCACCCTGCGCAGGGCCTCGTCGAGGGCCACGGACGGCATGCGCGGATTGATGCGCGCCAACGCCTCGCGAAGGCGGCTTGTGAGCACCACGTCGGCGTAGCTCTCCCGTTCCGGCCGTGCGCCGTCGGGCGCGATGTCCGGTCCGAAAGCCGTCTGCCAGCCCAGGGCCTGGAGCTCGTCCAAGGCCAGTTGTTCGACGTGGTTTTCGGTGAGTTGGGTCATGGCTTGCTCCGCCGTTGCGCCCGCTTCCTGTGCCGGTAGAGGCGCTCCGTAAAACCGCCCTCCCGCTCGAAATCCCGGGCCAGCCGCTCGACTTGCCGGTCCAGGAGATGGCAGGCCAGGTTCAGCAGCGACAGCGCGGCATTGGCCACCAGACAGGCCGAAGGCAGGGACCCGCACGGACCCTCACGGACGGGCACCGACGCTCCGCGGGGACCCTCTTGGGTTCTCGCCCCGTCCGTGGCAGTCCTTGCACGTCCGTGGCCGTCGGGGAGCTTGGTGCCACCTCGAGCCCTCCGCCGCTCATCCGCCACCCAGGCCCGGACCTCGTCCAACGTGCTGGGCTTCAGGGACTTGAACCGCACCAGTGCCGGATGGTCCGGCTCCAGCTTGGGCAGCCCCCGCTGGCGCAGAAAGTCCTCGTAGTCGAGCCGCAGTTCTTCGAGGCTCGCCCTGGCTACCTGCGTCAGTTTCAGCTCCATCTTTTTCGACGTGCCCGAGGCCACGGATCCCTCGGCGATGTTCTGGGTTCCCGACCGTGCCGCCTGTACCATCTGGTCGCGCGTGCGACTCCGGCGCTCGATGTAGAGGTCGCAGAACCGGACGGTGACGTCGTAGATGAGCTGCGCCACCTGAAAGCTCTTGAGCTTTCGGTAGCCGCCGTGCTTCGGGATCAGAGGAGCGTCCGCGGCATCCGGGCGCGTTGCCTCCCCCCGCCGGCCTCCGCGGATATTCCCGCGCTGGTTCATGCGGCGGTCTCCAGAATTTTTTCCACGTCTGGCAGGCGCAGTTCACCAATCATGCCGTTGGGCAACGGCCTACCGCGCAGGGCGGCAGTGGACCGGAATATGGCGCCTACCACCATCTCCGATGGAACTCCTGCGCCCAGTCGGCAAATGCGTCCAAGCCAGCGCGGCATTCCTCGACAGAGTGTCCAAAGGCGCCGCTTCTGACATAAGCCGATTTGTCGCCTTGACTGTCGAGAGAAGCACGAAGCTCCTTCAAAATACGGTCACGGTTGTCGTGCCTATAGCCATAGCATCCCGGTGGCGCCCAATACCACTCCTTGGCTCGTTCCGCGTGATAGGCGTAGCTGAGCGCCATCAGGACTTCTAATTTGTCGAAGGAATAGGTGAATCTCGATTCAGACGGGATGAGACCTCGGAACCGAGGTTGCAGCAACGCGTGAATCCAATCATTGAGAGGGGCATAACGCCGTTCCATGCCTTCGAGGAACTTCGCGGGCTTTCTGCCATCATCGAAGAGACAGAACGCCGGCAGCAGCTCGACGGCAGCTTTGTCTTCTCTATGCTCCCGATGGACAGGGGTGTCGAACAGATTTCCCAGAAAAAGCAATCCCCGCTCACCCGCTTCAATCGCGCCAACGCCGAGGCTGTAAAGAAGCAAAGTTGCCGGATAGCGCTGCAACTCAATCCAGACGGTGTAGCCCGCTTCTCCACGCCGTATTGCCAACCGGGTCAACGCGGACCGCCACGTGGCGTGGTGCCAATCCTCTACCCAGTAACCACCCACCACGCCCATGGCAATCAGTGTCTCGCAGGCGGCCTCGTAGGCGCGAACCCGCGCAGTAAAGGTATCCGTATCCGGCGTCGGCCCGCCTCGCAGAGCGAACGAAGGACTCGAAGTCGTGTCAAGCACCCTTTCCACTTCCCCGCCGACCAGATCGGCAAGGCGGATGCGATGTTTGGGTTCAGCGAGATATCCTTTGAGGCTGGCGACCGCGGCTTCGGTCGACAAAGGGTGCGGTCGCGAGAACTGATCCAGCGCCTCGACAAGGCGCGCCAGGTCGGTGAAGAAGTTGTCTGCATCCGCAATGCGGATGATCTGTGCTTGCCGGTGTTCGATCAAGCGCTTCGCCGAATCGCTCGGCTCGCCCCGTACGGCCCAGAAGTGGGAAAAACGGCGGGAAACCGCGCGTTCGAGGGCGGCTCGCAAAGCGGTATCCCATTCAGCTGACCACCCGCAGACGATCAGGCCAAATTCGTCGAGTATCCTGTTCAACAGCGCGTTGAATTCTTGAGGGTAGGATCCCAGCTCGGCGGGCGTGTTCCGGATGCGGGTGTCTAAGTAGTCGCCATGCACCTTGAGTACAGAGCATCTGGTGTGGATGAGGGGCATGGCGCCATGCACTTGATCTGGCGAACTGAGCACGGTCGGGACGACCCCCGCGTCGGCCAACGCCGTCTCCATCAGGCGGTCAAAATTAGTGGTAATGATGACACGGATATAACCCTTCGCCGCGAGACTGGCTATGGCCCGGTGCGCAGCAGTAGGCGCCTTGATGCCCTCAGCGCGTTCCTCTTCCGAAGGTTCCAAATAACCGCGCAGTAGTTGCTGACGCTCGGCCGGTGTCTTGGCGAGTTCGTCCAGCAGTTCGGAATAGTCGGGCTCCTCGCCGTACCGTTCGCGGTACCACAGGGCGGGGTCTGGGCCGCAGGGCTCGCCGGCCACCTCGGCCAACTTGCGCACCAGATCTAGCGTGATTTCCCAGCCAGTCGGGATTCTCGCGGAGCGCGAGACGCCCGAGCCAAGCAATAAGGCATAAACACCGGGATTCGCCTGGATGGAAAAGGCAAGGGAATGCAACTGGTCGATCATGCCGCTTCCACCTCACGAAGAAACCGCTCAGCATCCTTCACGCGCAGCTCTCCAGAGATGAGTTTGGGGAGAAGGGTGTCGCGGAGGGAGGAGAGGGTGCCAGATTCCCGGGCAGCGGCATTCACCCGGACGAATAAGGGCCGGACAAACGTTCCAAAACAGTTGGCGACTTGCTCTGTGGGGGAGATCAGCGGGTAGTGAAAGAGCGATTCAGCGGGAACACGCTGCCGCCCACTGGACCCTGTCATACTCTGGATCGCAAACTCTCGGAAAGCCTCGCTTCGAGCAAGGCAGTATGCGAACTCCTCTGGGAGAGGAGCCTTTGGTCGCAAGACGATGTATTCGGTTGAGCCCCATCCGACCTGCCCTTCTTGGAGGAAGTCAACGTACGCTGTTTTGCCATTCTCCAAGCACGGCGTGATACGTGCTACCAACGTGTCGCCATTCATAAATCGCGTGCCCGATCCGAACGGGCGCTCTATCACCCTATCCGGGATGTGACCACGCGTCGGCATGTGCGCCATGGCAAGATACGGTGCCACTTCGCCTTTTCGGAGCGAGCGACGCGGATTCACTTCGATGAGTTCCGGCAAACGGTTCACCTCCCACCCCTCGGGAATCGGCCCCAGTTCGGAATCCACGAAGCGGGCGGGGAAGAGGCGGAGGATTTCGTCGGGCAGGCCGAGGGCGTTGGGGTTCTCGCGGTAGTGGGCGGCGCGGGCGGCGAATTTCTCGGGGATGGGGTTGCCCGCGCGCAGGGCGTTCACCACCACCGGGTCGAAGTCCACGAACCAGCTCTTGAACAGCGCCTGGGCCATGGCCTCCAGCGTCTCGTTCATCCGCCGGTTCAGCTCAATCTTGTCGTCCAGCGTGCCCAAGATGTGGGCGATGGCGCGTTGTTCCTGGAGTTCTAGCCTTAGTCTCGTGAACTGTTCTACATAGACCCACTTCGCCCGAGGCATTCGTGTGCCCTCGGCGCCGCCACTCGCAAAGTCCACGAAATCCTGTGCGGCCATCCAGTAAAACAAGTAGCCTTGGTCAAACCCAGGCTTTGCGCGAACAACCCAGATGTCTGTCGAACAGATGCCGTCGAAGGGTGCGCGTACCACCTTGCGGAAATAGGGGCGCAGCTTCCCGAAGAGAATATCTCCCTTTTGAAACAGGAATTTCGCACTGGCGACGTCCGAGGCCGTTCCCCATCCGGCGAGTCTCAGGGACCCCTGCTCCATGTGTTCGAGTCCGATGTAGGGAAGATCGGGCGCCTCCTCAGGCTGGACAACGTCTCTAACAAGCACTGCCGCATCGCCGAAGGACACTTCACCCCCCATAACCCAGCACCTCCAAGTTCTTCTTGATTTCTGCCTCTAGCCGCCGGGCTTCCTCGAACTGCTCGAAGAGCTTCGTGGTCAGGTCGGCCATCTTCTGCTCGAACGGCACGCCGTCGTCTTCCTGCTCCTCCACTCCAACGTATCGCCCCGGCGTGAGCACGTAGTCGTGCTGGCGAATGTCGTCGAGGGAGGCCGACTTCCACCAACCGGGCTTGTCCTCGTAGCCCTCGCCCTTCTTCCACGCGTGGTACACATCGGCGATCTCGCGAATCTCTTCCTGGGTCAGTTCCCGGTGGACCCGGTCCACCAGTTGCCCCATCCGGCGGGCGTCGATGAAGAGCGTCTCGCCCGGGCGGTCGCGGTAGCCGCGTTTGGGGTCGGCCTTCTTGTTGCGGGTGACGAACCACAGGCAGACCGGGATTTGCGTGGTGTAGAAGAGCTGGCCGGGAAGGGCCACGATGCAGTCCACCAGGTCGTCCTCGACGATGCCCTTGCGGATGGCGAGTTCCGCGTTGGTGGAGGTGGAGAGCGAGCCGTTGGCCATGACGAAGCCGGCGATGCCGTTCGGGGCCAGGTGGTAGATGAAGTGCTGGATCCAGGCGTAGTTGGCGTTGCCCGCGGGCGGCACGCCGTACTTCCAGCGGGGATCGTCGCTGAGGCGCTCGCCGCCCCAGTCGCTCATGTTGAAGGGCGGATTGGCCAGCAGGTAATCGGCTCGTAGGTCCTTGTGCAGGTCGTTGTGGAACGTGTCGGCGTGGTGGGGGCCGAGGTTGGCGTCGATGCGGCGGATGGCCAGGTTCATCTTGGCGAGCCGCCAGGTGGTGGGGTTCGACTCCTGGCCATAGATGGCGATGTCGCCCAGTTTGCCCCCGTGAGCCTCGACGAACTTTTCGGATTGCACAAACATGCCCCCCGAGCCGCAGCAGGGGTCGTACACACGGCCGCTGTAAGGCTCGATCATCTCGACGAGGAGCTGCACCACGCACTGGGGCGTGTAGAACTCCCCGCCGCCCTTGCCCTCGGCCGCCGCGAACCGGCCGAGGAAGTACTCGTACACCCGGCCCAGGGGATCCTTCACCCCGGACTCTTTGGCCTTGAGGTCGATGTCGCCCACGAGCTTGACGAGTTCGCCCAGGCGCACCTTGTCGAGCGTGGGTCGCGAGTAGTCCTTGGGGAGCACCCCCTTCAGGGTCGGGTTCTCGCGCTCGATGGCGGCCATGGCCTCGTCGATCACCCGGCCGATGGTGGGCTGGGGCGCGGCGGCCTGAATCTTCTCCCACCGGGCGTCGGGGGGCACCCAGAACACCCTGTCCGCACGGTACTCGTCGCGGTCCTCCGGGTCGGCGAACTCGGTCTCCTGTTTGGCCTTGAGTTCCTCGTACTTCTGTTGGAAGGAGTCGGAGATGTACTTGAGGAAGATGAGCCCAAGCACCACGTGTTTGTACTCCGAGGCGTCCATGTGGCCCCGGAGCTTGTCGGCCATTTCCCAGAGCTTGTTCTCGAAGCCCAGGTTCGCCCCGTTGCCGCCTTGCTTTTGCTTCGCCGGCTTGCGGCCGCCACCTGACGACCGCGCGGCCTTCTGCTCCTGGGTTTGGGGCCCCTTCGACGGCCCAGCTTCGGACCCCTCCACCAGCCGCACCGACCCGCCCCTGCCGCGGCCCCTCTCCACCAGGCCGTCGGTGATGAGCATGTCGCGCACCGCCACGTAGCGGGCCGGGGGCCAGCCGAGCCGCTCGAGCATCGCCTGGTTCCCCGCGCGGCCGCCGAGTTCTCGCAGCACCTCCAGGAACCGGGTCTTCTCCGCCTCCATGGCCATGGGTATCCTCCGGACTTCGTGTCCCCAACGAACAACGGCCCCGCCGGCGGGACCGAAGCCCGCCCTGCGAGGCCGTTCGATTCATGCGCTGAAAACCTTCGCGTTCACCCGAACCCCCTCCTCCCAGGTGGCGGCCGCATCCTACCCCGCCCCGGCCCGCAGGGGCAACGCCGGCCGGGCGGGAATGGGCAAGGATACGCCACACACCGGACAGATCCTGTCCGGCGTGTCGCTCCCCCAGCAGGGGCGAAGGCAGGGGGGCACCCAACCGCAGCGACGGATGCGGCTATGGGATGATCTTTGCTCTCGTGGGCCTTCGGGGATGCGGTGGAGCCGTTACCGCTCGTTCCCGGAGGAGGCGAAATGGCGGAACAGGTCGGGGTGTCGGAGGCGAAAGCCAGGTTCCCGGGGCTTCTCCGGGCCGTGGAGCGGGGGGGAATCGATCACCATCACCCGGAGCGGGGTGCCGGTGGCGGTGCTACGGCCCGTCGCGGCCGAAGACCACGGTGTGCCGACGGCCTGCTCCGGGCATCCGCTCAACTCCGGCGACGCACCCGCTCCGGCCCCGAACCATTCCGAACCCTCCGCGACGCGGAAGAGGTAAACGGAGAGCCACAAAGCCGTCCTCGTGGGCAACTGGAAAGAAATCTTGCCGGTTTCCGGCCAGGCCGGAAAGAAAAAGTGCCGGTTGTGTTTCAGGCGGGCGGGGACCGGGTGGAGCGGGAGGAATGGGCCGAGTGACCCGGAAGACATCCCACCGGGTTCGACCATCGCTATCGGCACGGTGGCGTGGATTTGCCTCCTGGACCGGCACCCGGCTCACGACTCTGTGGCGCTCCCGTCCCCAATCCGGAGCCGGGCGGAACCCCCAAACCTTTATAACCTGTCAACGTCCCGTCCTCCCGCACGGCTCACGACTCTGTGGCGCTCCCGTCCCCAATCCGGAGCCGGGCGGAACCCCCAAACCTTTATAACCTGTCAACGTCCCGTCCTCCCGCATATGCCGCGACGCAAGGGCGCGGCCCTGAAGCGGACGCCAATCTGCGTCCCTTGCTGCCTGTTCCGCCCTCTCACGGGTCGGCCAGAATCTCGCGCAGGGCCGCCCGGATGTCGGCCCTCACTTCGTGCTCCCCACGGTAATCGGGTTTGGCGTAGATCGTGACGAGGGTGATCCCGACGCCCGGAACGTGCAGGTAGATGAGGCGGAGTCCGCCGCTCTTGCCGATGCCGTACGCTTTGAGGCCGATCCGCAGTTTGTGGAGCCTGAGGTCCCCGAATCCAGGTATCCGGTCGCCGATGTCCGGTTTCCGGATGACCGCCAGGATCTCCTTGTCGATTTCCTTTTCGGCTTTCGGGTATTTCTTGAGGACCTTCCGCAG
This sequence comes from Deferrisoma sp., assembly GCF_054681715.1. NCBI lineage: Bacteria > Pseudomonadati > Thermodesulfobacteriota > Deferrisomatia > Deferrisomatales > Deferrisomataceae > Deferrisoma > Deferrisoma sp. Next base: position 48,162 of record NZ_BAAHFQ010000006.1, on the reverse strand, counting down.
CCGCCGCTCGAAGGCCTCCGGCCGTTCACACGCCACCCGCGGCATGGCGGCGCTTCATCTTGTCGGCCACGGCTCCCGCCAAATCGAGGATCTCGTCGTCGGACGCGATCCAGTAGGTTTCGAGCTTGTCCTCGATGCGGTGGCACGCGTCGAGCCAAAGACGCCGCAACGGGGCCGGGAGCAAGGCGAATCTCGGGTTCTCGACGGCCCGGCGCAGGTTCCGCGCCATGGCCGTGAGCCTTTTCTGAACCACGAAGCCGCAGCGATGGCTGCACCCGATGCAGCCCTGACGCTCGGCGCGGTCCAGGAGCTTGGTCACGCTCCGGGTGTGCAACCAGAGCTTCACGACCAGGATCGCAATGTCGATTTTCGCCTCGACGCCGCGAATCCTCGACGCCAGATGTCCGACGGACTCTTCCTTGCCCGCCAGAGCCCTGAGCAGCTCTTCGTGCGCCGCATGATTCGCCTGGGCAGGCATGGCGTTTCTCCCGGTTTGAGGGTTTTCCCTGTTTTCCGATCGGCGCCGTTCTCCCCGCGCTTTAGCAGCCCGTAGAGTAACGGAAGCGCGGCGGAAGACAAGACCGAAAATCTAGTGGTCGGCACGCGGTGCACGCGAGATATTGTGGTGGCTCTGCCGAGGCGCGAACGGCCCGGGCGGGCGCGACGCCTCCCGGGCCGTTTTGTTTGCCCCTGTTGGGTGGATGGGACGCCGACAGGTTATAAAGTTATGGCGGTGGGGTTGCCGGAGTGCCTGCGTGCACCGGGTCAAGCCGGCCACCGATTCCGACGGCATGCCGTCCACCGGTTCCGGGCGATGCCGTCCACACGTTCCGATCGCATTCCGTCCGCTTTCCGATTTCCTCCCGGACTCGGTGGCCGGCGCCGCCCAGACGAAGGAGCTCCGGGGGGACGGCGGCGCTGGAATATCCCGAGCGGGAAAACGAAGCTCCTTTTGTCGCCCGCCGGTCCCTTGTTTTCCCGATCGGCATAGTTCCCGACGAGATACGCGGTGCCCACGCGGCGGTTTGGCCTGCGTCCGGCGACCAAGAGGCGCTTGGGGGAGAAGGCTCCGACCGGTTCACGCCGCCGAACCTCTTAGCCGGCGTTACAGGGATGGCCGCCATGATCGAACCGCCCCGGATCCGGACCACGGAAGAACTCGGCGCGGTCGTTCGCGCCGCGCGAAGGCGCCAGGGTCTCCGTCTCGAGGACGCCGCGGCGGTGTGCAACGTCGGCGTCCGCTTTCTCTCGGAACTCGAACGGGGTAAGCCCACGGCCCAGGTGGGCAAGGTCCTCCAGGTGCTTTATCCCCACGGAATCGATCTCACCGCGGGCCCCCGGAAAATCGAGCCCCGGGAAGAGGCCGTGGCGCCCCGGGCGCATGCGGCGGGGGCTTCGGGGCCGCCACCGTCCCGGGGTTCCGGGGATCAGGGTTCCCGGCCCACGGGGCAGGCGAACTCGCACCGGCGGCAGTAGTACACCGGGCCGCCGCCGGCCGCGGCCTCGTCGGCGCGCATGCGAAGGTTGCAGGCCATTCGGTCGTACGAGCCGTCGCGGCCCGGCAGCTCGGCCACCCCCACCTCGCGGGGGTTGTACATCCGCGTCCGGAACGCCCCCTGCGGGCAGGCGGACCGGCAGGGGGCGGGGCAGCCAGCGCAGGGGTCGAACCGCGAGGGACCGGTGGGGGCAAGGGCCGGCTCCACGGCCACGGCCCGAAGCCGGACCTGCGGGCCGAAGGCCGGGGTCACGAGCAGGTTGTTCCGGCCCAGGCACCCGAGCCCGGCGAGCACGGCGGCGTCCTTGAGGAAGAGCCCGCCCCGCTCGACGTGGTAGGGAAGCGGCGTGGCCGCCACGCCCCGCTTCCCGAGCCACCGGGCGAGGCCCAGGGCCGCCTCGATGAGCTTCTGGTTTCCCTCGGTGCCCCCTCTCCGGTCCCGGTGCCAGGCGTCCAGGTGGGGCTCGGCCTCGGGGTGGGCCACCGCCAGGACCACCACCGACCGGGCCCCCTCGGGCCAGCGCACCCTGCTCCGGTCCCCGTCGCCGGGTTCCACCGTGCCCACCCCGTCGTAAGGCCCCAGCCGGGGCCAGGCCTCATGGGAGGGCGAGGCCCGCAGGTCGGCCAGGGCCGCGATCCCGGCCAGATCGGCCCCGCACGCCCGGGCCGCCGCGACGATCTCGGCGGGGGAGGGGGCGGGCGGTTCCTTCACGGCGAGGCCTCCTCACTTCGCGTCCTGACCTCCCAGGGCTCCACCGGGCCCGGCACGGGGCGGAAGGCGGGGTGGGGCTCGATGTGGGAGAGGGAGCGCAGCAACCGGTGCCGCCCGGGATCGGAGCCGCTCGTTCTCCTTCCGAAGCTGCTCGCACTCCACGAGGGCTTGCCGCAACTGTGTCTCTAGGCCTCGGATCCGATCCCGTTCATCCACGCGAATGAACCCTCCGCTCTCCGGCGTCAAGCCATCGCCGCGGCACGGCGCCCAGGGAGTCGAAAGCTCCTCAGGGCTCCTTTGGGGCCCCAGTACGCAGGACAGTAACGTCCGCGTCAGGGTTTGGGGGTGGGAGCGGCGACCGTGTCAGGAGTCCGCGGACAGACGACAGAAGACAAGGGGTTCTCTGGCCTCTGACTTCTGAATTCTGGCCCCTGATACGGCAGCCGCTCCCACCGATTGGCTGGCGTGATGTTGCCGGAATCCCGAATGGCCTTAGCCGCCTAGCTGCCGAGCAGCCCAGCCGCCTAGCCGAAGTTACTTGGAAACTCCGTGAGCCGCGGCGCGGCCCGGGGCGCTGCGTGAGCGGTGCTCGTTTTCCAGGCCCCGGAGGCGCCGCGCGTGGGGGTGCCTCCGACGTGTGCGCTGGAGGGGGCTTCCCCCCGGCTCACCTGGCCCACGCGCGGAGCCGCCGTTCACATTCGCCTTTGGGCAGTCGACGCCCGTGGGCGAGCATCCTGGTCAGAGCGTTTGCGGCTTGGGACTTGCGAATCACGCCGGCCCGCACCATCTCGTCCAGAAGCCACAGGGTGCCATGGACGGCGACACCTTGGTCCTCCGCGGCTCGCCGGAGGTGCCTATCTCCTGTGAGGAGGGGAGCGGCCAACGCCTTCGCTAGCACCAGGGCGAAGATGTCATTGGTGGACGCGCCAGGATACCTGGGGATCAGTTCGGCCACTTCCCGCACCTGCTCCGGCGAGAGTTCGAGGCTCGCGAGGCCCATGCCCAGGAGAGCGGCTCCGTCCGGCACCCGCAGTTCGGCGACGACAACATCCGGCGCGGCTAGGGAAACCCCGAGCCGGAAGACCGCATCGAGCACGCCTCCCCGGTGCAGATCGATCAGCACGTTGGCGTCAAGCACCCATACCGAGGCTGAGGGGGAACCCATCGTGCTGCTCGGCTTCGCGACGCCAGAACTCGGGGAGGGGCATGCCCAACAGCTCCTCGGCTCGCGCTTCGGAGATCAGATCCTCCGTCAGAGCGCGTACCACCAGACGCTTCAGGCGTTGGGGTTCTTCCGAGGGAAACGCGTCTCCAGGCTCCGTGTGGTGCCACCCCCGTTTTCGGAATTCCGCGAAGAGGCGTCGGGCCACAGACTCCGAGACGACCCCGAGATCTTTGGCCCTGTAGATCCAGGCCTGCATGCTCAGGCCGTATTTATGTTTGAGCAAGTGGAGTTCGTGAAAATCCAACCGGTCCCGCTTTTGTCCCAACTCTCGGTAGACCGCACACCGCGGCACCAGGAAGGCCCCGGCGAAGCGGTTCACCGTTCGTTCCGCGCTGCGGGTGTCCGCCGGCTCGAGTAGCAGATGACCCAGCTCGTGGGCCAGGCTGAAGCGTTGTCGGTCTCCGGGAACCCCTCGCTTCACCACGATCACCGGAATCTCGTCGTTCGCCCAGACCGTGAGGGCGTCGAAGTCCTCGGGCGCGTCTACCAGCCCGACCTTTACGCCCTTGTCTTCGAGGAGTTCGGGCAGGTTGTCCAACGGGCCCTGCCCCAACGCCCATGCCTCTCGGAGCCCTTCGGCAGCCAGCTCTGCATCCTCGGGGCGCTCCACCAGGCGGCTCCAGTCGTCCGGGATGGCGAACAGGGGCGTCTCGTCCGGAGCGAAGAGCCGCTCCACCGCGACGTATCGTTCGAGCCACTCGCGCACCTGTTCCAAGACCGCCTGCCGGTGCTTTTTCCCGAGAGCCAGTCGGCGACGGTATTCCGGCGGGGCAAGGCGGATGGTTTGGGGCCTCAGCAAAAATTCGACCTTTACGTCTAGCGCCCGTGCCAGTTGGATCAACACACCCGAACGGGGCACGGCCAGGCCGCGTTCGTACTTCGAGATCGCCATCGCGCTCACGCCGGCCCTCTCGGCCAGCTCCCGCTGGCTGATGCCCGCCCTCCGCCGAGCCGCTTTGATCCGCTCTCCGATTGCCATGTCGCTCCTCCGGTTGGTTTACACTATGCCGCTGTATTGCCTTCTTGTAAACCGGAAGGCGCAGATCGGACCGTCGAACGTCCGGCCGGTGTCCGTCGGTTGGACGAGGCGGGCTAGCGAGGTCGGGTTTGGGCTGAAGGGCAGCCCCCCGCGGGCAGGCCGCAGGGTAGCCGCAGCGTGCGCGGGCATCCCGGCAGCCAGGCTCCCGGACCACCGGGCACGGGTTGCCGGCAAAGGCGCCGCCCAGGCCGAAACCCATGACGGGGCGGCACGGAGATTGACGGGCCGCCCGAGGGCGCTAGGTTCGAAAGATCGAATCTTACCGGAGCGGAGGACCGCCATGGACACAACCCGACTGTCCAGCAAGGGGCAGATCGTCATCCCGAAACACATCCGGCAGGCGCGCCGTTGGGAGCCGGGCACGGAGTTCGTCATCGAGGAAAAGGGGCCCGGGATCCTCTTGATGCCCCGCAAGCCGTTTCGCACCACGCGCCTGGAAGACGGGTTGGGTTGCGCGGGCTACCACGGGCCCCCGAAGACCGTCGAAGAGATGGAGGAAGGAATCGCAGCCGAGTTGCAGAAGGTTTGGCCTCGCGGCGGGAGTGAGGAACGGTGATTGCGGTCGAAACCCATGTGCTCGTTCGGTACGTGACGAACGACGACCCGGCCCAGGCGGCCCGGGCGTTCGAACTACTGAAACACGCCCGGGATGTCTTTGTTCCGAAGACCGTGGTGCTGGAGACGGAGTGGGTGTTGAGGGCCGTTTACGGGCTGCCACGGGAGAACGTGAGGAACGCGTTGCTCCACGTGCTCGGCCTACCCAATGTGGTCGTGGAGGATGCCGAACGGGTGGCGGAGGCGCTCGACCTGTACGACGGCGGAATGGATCTCGCCGACGCTTTGCATCTTTCGTCGAGTTCCGACGCGGACGAATTCTTCACCTTCGACCGCCGGTTTGAACGGCTGGCCCGTGGGCTGGAGCGGCCCGTGCGGCTCCTGTGAGCGTCGCCGCCGGGGGGGAGCGCCATCCAGTTGGTTGTCGTTTGCCCCGCCCCGTGGGCGGGTTCCGCCCGACCCCACGCCCGGCCCGGCAGCGGCGGCGCGTGCCTACTTCCTGACCTCCCAGGGCTCCACCGGGCCCGGCACGGGGCGGAAGGCGGGGTGGGGTTCGATGTCGGAGAGGGGGTGCAGCAACCGGTGCCGCTCGGGGTCCCGGACCGCGAGCTTTCGGAGCAGGTGGTCCCACTCGTACCGGAGCTGGCCGGTGGTCACGGGGATGGGGTCGGCCCGGGCCGCGGGGTCCACCTTGCCCGGGTCGAACCGGTACCCCCGGGCCCGGGCCTCGGCGAGGACGGCCAGGAGGTAGGCCTGGAGGGCGGCCACGGGGTCGGGCTGGGCCCGGAACCGAAGGAGCTGGGGGTGGCGGGTGTAGCCCCGGGTCTTCCCCTCGAGCACGGCCTTCGCCAGGAGCCCCTCCCGCCACAGGGCCACGAGCCCCCGGGCGTCGAGGTACCGGGGATGCACCGACCAGAGCCTCATCGCCGTGCCACCGACCGCGCGTGCTTCCGACCCATCGGTTTTCCTCCCTTTCCCCGGCCGGCGAAAGGTTCCCCCCGCGGCGGCGACCCAACGCCGGGTAGCGTCTCTCACGCGGGAGGAGAACCATGCGTTGGGGCATCGTGTTGGGAATGGCGGCGGTCCTCGCCGCCACGGGCGCACCGGGAGCCCAGGTGGAGCGGCAGGGGGGCCGGGTGTTCCTGGTGGACCAGCGGGGCGAGCGCTGGGAGGTGACCGAGGCCGAACGCCGCGGGTTCCGGCCCGAGGGCTTCCAATACGGCATCGGCCGCGACGCCTTCGTCCCCCTCACCGACGACGGGCTCCGGGAGCCCGTCCCGCCGCCCCCGCCGGGGCTCCGGGTGATCGGGGTGGGCCGCGGACGCGAGGCCCGGGCGTACTCGGTGCCGCTCCTGCGGGGCCACGAGGTGGCGAACGCCTGGGTCGGGGAAGATCCGGTCGCCGTGGCCTACTGACCCCTCGTGGACCTAGCGGCTGTGTACAGCCGCCGGATCGACGGCCGAACCCTCACCCTCACCCCCTCGGGCTGGACCTACCGCTGGACCTTCGTGCTGGTGGACCGGGAGACCGGAACCCTCTGGTACCCGGAACGGGGCGGCCTCCGGGGCATCCAGGGCCCGCTTGCGGGCCGGCGGCTCCCCGCGTTTCCCTCCGCCGACACGTCGTGGGAGGCCTGGCGCCGCCGGGAGCCGGACTCGCGCCTGCTGGAATAGCCAGGGGCCCCTACGCCCGGGCCGCGAGGCGCGCGGGCCGGACGCCGTACTCCTCGAGCATCGCCTCGATCCGCCGGTCCTTTTCCTCCCAGATCCCGTTCAGCCAGGCCTGGAACCGCTCCCGGAACCGGGCGTCGTGGAAGTAGTCGCCCAGGAGTTCGGGCGTCACGGGCAGGGATTCCACATGCACCCGGATCTCCCGGATCCTCCCGCACAGGAAGGCCCAGAACCGGGGCGGCCCCTCGGGGTACACGATGGTGACGTCGAGGATCCGGCTCAGCCGGTCGCCCAGGGCCGCGAGCACCAAGGCCGTTCCGGCCGCCTTGGGCCGCAGGAGGTGCCTGTAGGGGGAGCCCCGGGCCCGGCGCTTGGCCGGGGTGGCCCGGGTGCCCTCGGCGAAGTTCACGACCGAGATGGGGATGGTCTTGAACTTCTCGCAGGCCTTGAGGGTCTCCCGGAGGTCCCGGTCCCGGAGGTGGGGCTTCTTTTCGAGCACGGCCTTGGGCGTGCGCTTCATGAAGGGAAAATCCAGGGCCCACCAGGCGAGCCCCAGCAGCGGCACGTAGATGAGCTCCTTCTTGATGAAGAACTTGAGGAACGGGATCCGCCGGTGGAACACCTTCTGGAGCACCACGATGTCGGTCCAGCTCTGGTGGTTGGCGAGCACCAGGTACCAGCCCCACCGCTCGAGGCCCTCGAGGCCCGTGACGTTCCAGCGGATGTCCTTGGTGAGGTCGAGGCCGGCGTTGTTGAGCGCGATCCAGGTCTCGGCGATGCCGTTGAGGACCCGGTCGCACCCGGCCCGCCAGCGTTTCTGCGGGACGGCGAGCTTCAGGAGCGCCACCGCGAAGAGCGGGAGGCACCAGACCACGGTGTTCACGGCGAGGAACGCGAGCGAGAGGACCCCGTTCAGGGGGCCGGGCATCCGGTGGAGCAGGGGTTTCATGGCGGAAACCTTACGGGCCGTGAGTCGTGAAGTCGTGAATCGGGAATGATTCGGCCGGGGCGGCCCGGCTGTTCAGCCGTTTCGCCGTTCCCCCCTGTCTCGAAGGAACTCCCCCCGGGGGGGACGCAAATCCGTCCGTCGGGCTCCGCATGCTAGCCCGTCCGGCCGGCGGGCCGCAACGCTCCGGGAGGACGCAAGCGCCTCCATGGACGGCGAAGGGGCTTTCCGGGCATGATCGGGCCGTTGCTCGGGGCGGGTGGTGGTGCCGGCCGGGCCGAAGGCCCGCGGGAAACGCGGGTGCGCCCGGGCAGCCGCTCCCCCAGGGCGGGGCAGACGATTTCGTGCAAACCCGGAGAGGAGGTCCACCGCCCCGCAGCCCAGCCCCCAAGCGGAATGGAAGCTTCCGAGGGCGGGCTCCTTCGGGGCCCCGCTACGCAGGACAGTAACGCCGGAGTCAGGGTTTAGGGTGGGAGCGGCGACCGTGTCAGGAGTCAGTGGACAGACGACAGAAGACAGGGGGTTTTCTGACCTCTGACTTCTGAATTCTGGCCCCTGATACGGCAGTTGCTCCCACGGGCTGGCCGGCGCGACGACGCCGGAATCCCGAAGGTTCTTAGCCGCCTAGCTGCCAAGCAGCCTGGCCGCCCAGCCGAAGTTACTCGGAAGGGGAGGGGTACGCGGAGGAAACGAGCCGGTGCGGGAACGGCTACGTGGCGCCGCGCGAAAGGGTGCGGCGCGGACGGCCGAACCCGGATCTCGCCTGAGGAGGGAGCAAGGGTGACCGGAAGCCGGGAACGGGGAGCCGGGCCCTGGGCCGGGGGGGCGGAGGGCCCGCCGGGCGGGCTCCTCGTGTATCACCGGGGCGGGCTTGGGGATTTCGTGCTCTCGGTGCCGGCGATCCTCCGGCTCGCGCTCTGGGTCGGGGGGCCGCTGGCCTACTGGGGGCCTTCGGACCGGCTCGCCCTTCTCCCCGGGTTCGGCCCGGCGCCGGGCGAGCTCCTCCGCCGGGGCCACGAGCTCTTTGGGGAGGGGCCGTCGGAGCCGGTGCGGGCGGCCCTGGGCCGGTTCGGCCGGGTCGCGGGGTTCGGCGGCCGGGAGCCGCCCCGGTGGCTTCGCCACGCCGGCCCCGGGGGCCTGGGGGTGGCTTCGTTCCCGCCGCCGGGCGGCCCCTGGGTGCCCCGGTTCCAGACGCTCCAGCTCGACCGGGCCGGGGTGCCCCGGCCGCCGGGGCCCGTGCTCCCGGCCTGGCGCCGCACGGTGCTGCCGGCCCGGGAGCCCCGGTGGATCGCGGTGCACGCCGGAAGCGGCGACCCCAAAAAGAACTTCCCCACGGCGTTCTGGGCCGAGGCCTGCGGGGCCCTGGGACGCCGCCTCGGCCTACCGGTGCGGGTGGTCCTGGGGCCGGCCGAGGCCGAGCGGGGCGCGCCGGGATGGGACGCCCTGGGCGGGGCCGTGGCGTGCGAGACCGTCGGGGACCTCCTCGGGGTCCTCGCGGGCGCGGCCCTCTACCTGGGGAACGACGCCGGCCCGACCCACCTGGCCGCGGCCCTCGGGGTGCCCACCGTGGCGGCCTTCGGGCCCACCGACCCGGGGCTCTGGCGGCCCCTGGGGCCCCGGGTGCGGGTGGTGCGCACCGCCGCTTCCTGCGCCCCGTGCACGGCCGGGGGACCGATCGGGTGCCCGGACCCCCGGTGCCTGGGCGAGCTTGACCCGGGGCTCGTGGTTCAGGCCGGGCTCGCGCTCGCTTCGGGCGGCTCCACGACCCCGATGTAGGGCAGGCACCGGTTCCGTTCGGCGAAATCGAGCCCGTACCCCACCACCCAGACGTCCGGGATGTCGAACCCCACGTAGTGGAGGGGCACGTCGTGGCGGAGCCGGGCGCCCTTGCGAAGGAGCACGCAGGTCCGGAGCTCCGCCGGCCTGCGGGCGGCGAGGAGCGCCTGGAGGTACGCCAGGGTCGAGCCGGTGTCCACGATGTCCTCCACCAGGAGCACGTGCCGGCCCGCGATGTCGATGCGAAGGTCCATGAGGAGCCGGACCGCCCCGGGCTCCCGGGTCTCCCCGGGGTAGGTGGACACGGCCAGAAAGTCCACCCGCCGGGGCACGGTGAGGGCCCGGGCCAGGTCCGCCAGGAAGATGAAGCTCCCCTTGAGTACCCCCACGAGCACGAGCTCGTCCACCCCCCGGTGGTCCCGGTCCACCGCCCGGGCCAGCTCGGCCACCCTGCGCCGGATCTCGGCCTCGTCGTAGAGCACCCGGATTCGTTCGGCCATGGCGGGCTCCGTGTCAGGGGTCAGAATTCAGAAGACAGATGCCAGGGAACCCCTGTCCTCTGACACCTCACGCGGTCTTCGATCCCACGGGTGGATTCAAAATGGTTTTGGGTATCGGACGGCCTTCGGGCTAGGCGCTCGGATCCGGGAAGGGTTTTTGCGCTTTTCAGCCTCCCAGCTTCCTAGCCTTCTAGCCTTCCAGCCGTGTCAACGGCACGATCCGGCCGTTGGCCACGTCCACGAGGCCCCGGTCGGTGAGCTTGAGCTCCGGGATCACCTCGAGCCCGAGGAAGCTCAGGGTCCAGAAGGGCTCGGGCAGGGTGACCCCCAGCTCCCGGGCCGCCCGGTCGAGCTCGTGCTGGGCCCGGGCCACCTCCTCCAGGGGCGCCAGCGAAAGGAGCCCGGCCACCGGAAGGGGAAGGAGCGCCAGCACCCGCTCGCCCGCGGCCGCGGCCATGCCGCCCCCGGCCCTGGCCACGGCCCGGGCCGCCGTGAGCATGGAGGCGTCGTCCCTGCCGAGGACGATCAGGTTGTGGTGGTCGTGGGCCACGGTGCTCGCGAGCGCCCCCCGCCGAAGCCCGAAGCCCGCCACGAACCCCAGGCCCACCCGGCCGCTCCCCTGGTGGCGCTCGATCACGGCCAGCCTGGCGAGGTCCCGGGACGGATCGGGGCCTTTGGCGCCGAGGTCCACCTCCTCGGCCCGGGTCACGATCTGGCCCGGCACGACCCGGATCACCCGGGCCCGGCCGGCCGTCGGCAGACCGAACCCCACCCGGTCCCAGGCGATCCGGACGGTGTCGCGGAGCGCCTGCGGCGGCCCCGGCACGGGCTCGCCGGGGGGGGCGGTGTCCACCCTCCGGCCCGCCCGGTACACCGCCACGGGCCGCGGTGCCGAGAGGTCCTCCCAAAGCACCAGGTCGGCCCGTCGGCCCGGGGCCACGGCGCCCCGGTCAGAGAGGCCGTAGGCCTCGGCCGGGTTCAGGGTGGCGAGCCGCCAGGCCGCGAAGGGGTCGAGCCCGAGCTCCATGGCCCGGCGCAGGGCGAAGTCCACCCCGCCCCGGTCCCGGAGGTCGGCCGGGGAGAGGTCGTCGGTGCACAGGCAGAACCGGCGCTCGGTGGCCGGGGTCACCAGGGGCAGCAGGGCCTCCAGGTTCCGGGCGGCGCTCCCCTCCCGGATCAGGATGTGCATCCCCCGGGCCAGCTTCTCCCGGGCCTCCTCGGCGTCGGTGGCCTCGTGGTCGGTGGAAGGGCCCAGGGCGAGGTAGGCGTTGAGGGCCCGGCCCGTGAGCCCCGGGGCGTGGCCGTCGATCTTGTCGAACCCCACGGCGAGCTCGGAGAGGATCCGGGAATCCCCCCGCACCGCGCCGGCCACGTCCATGAGCTCCCCGAGCCCCACCACGCCGGGGAGATCCCGGAGGGCGGCCAGGTCTTCGGGCTCGATCCGGGCCCCCGAGGTGGCAAGATCGGTGGCCGGCACGCAGGAGGGCAGGGTGACGAGGAGATCGCAGGGCCCGCCCCGGCCTTCGGCCAGGAGCCAGCGCAGGCCCGGCAAGCCGGAGACGTTGGCGATCTCGTGGGGGTTCGTGACCGCCGTGGTGACGCCCCGGCGGGCCAGGGCCCGGGCGAACTCCCGGGGGTGGAGAAGGGAGCTCTCCAGGTGCACGTGGGCGTCGATGAGCCCGGGGCCGAGCACCCGGCCGGTTGCGTCCACCTCCTCCCGGCCCCGGTACCCGGAGCCCACCCCGGCGATCCGGCCCTCGGCCACGGCCACGTCGGCCGTCTCGAGGCTGCCCCGGAACACGTCGAGGACCCGGGCGTTTCGGAACACGAGGTCCGCGGGCTCGTCGCCCCGGGCCACGGCGATGAGGTGTCTGCGGTCCATGGGCTGGGTCTCCTCGGGCTTGTCCCCGGCCGAGCCGCCAAGCGGTCGGGTTGCCCAGGAAAGATAGCCCCTGGCGCCGTGGATTCAAGCCGTGGGCCCGGCCGGCCGAGAAGGGAGGAGGAGCCATCGATAGCCGGCGGGGCGCGGCCAGCTCGCGAATCACTGGCCCGGGGGAAGCGCCGGTGCTCGCGCTGGCGGGCGGGGCAAGGGGCCTCCGTGTCAGGACTCCATGCACAGACGACAGAGGACAGGGGGTTTCTGACATCTGACCTCTGAATTCCGGCCCCTGACACGGCAGCCGCTCCCGTCGGTTGGACCCGGCAGCGACGCTGGAACCCCGAAGATTTTCAGCCGCCTAGCCGCCAGGCCGCCCAGCCGCCGAGCGGAAGTTGCCTGGAACACCGTGGACCGCCGACCGTGGACCGAAGTTACTTGGAGGCTGCCATGATCCGAGCCCTCTCCTCCGCCCTGGCCGGCGCCCTCGCCCGGCAAACCCAGGTGGACGCCGCCGCGAAGAACCTCGCCAACGCCACGACCCGCGGGTACAAGCGCCTCGAGGTGACCTTGCAGGAGACCCCGGGCGGGGTGCGGGCCGAGGCCGCGCGGGAGGAGACCCCCGGGCCGCCGGTTCCCCCGGAGCCGCCCGATACGGAGCCGGCCGAGGGGTCCAACACCGACCCGGTGCGGGAGATCACGACGATGATCGAGGGGCAGCGGGGGTTCGAGGCCGACCTCCAGGTGCTCCGCACGGCCGACGAGATGCTGGGAACCCTGCTGGACCGGAAGGGCTGAGGGGCGTCGGCCCCATGGGGCGCGAAGGGCGGGGAATCGGTGGATTTTCGTTCGTCGCCGGTCGGTCGTCGTTTGTCGTTGGACGGTAACAACCTGCGACCTGCGACCCGCGACCCGCGACCTGCGGCCCTCAAGCCTCCCCGCCTCCCAGCTTCCTAGCTTCCGAGCCTTCTAGCCTTTCACAACGGACCTTTCCATGCACGGAGGCATCCGGGCGGCCGTGGCGGCCGCCTTCGTCGTGGGGGTGCTCGCCGGATCGGCCGGGTCCGCTCCGGCGGGCCCGGCCGGTCCACTGCTAGCTGCCCTGGAGGCCCACCGGGTCGTGGTGGTGGGGGAACGCCACGGGTTCGGGCCCGGCCACCGGTGGTTCGGCCGGGTGGCGGCCGCGGCGGCCCGGCGGTTTCCGGGGCTCGCCGTGGGGCTGGAGCTCCCCGCCGACCTCCAGCCCGCGCTCGACCGGGGCGAGACGCCGGCCCTCCCGCCGGTGATCGGGGGCCCGTCGTACCAGTGCCTGCTCGGGGACCTCCAGGCCCTCCGGCGGAAGGGGGCGGTCCGGCTGGTGGCCCTCGACCTGCCCCGGGGCGAGCGGGGCGACCGCGACGGCCACATGGCCCGTCGCGTCGCGGAGGCTCTGGCGGCGGGCGCCCCCCGGCTGCTCGCGCTGGTGGGGAACCTCCACGCCTGGGGCGCCGGGGGAAAGCTCGGGGGCCGGCTGCGCGCCGCCGGCGCCCCGTGCGTCCTCGTGGGCACGCTCCCGGGCCCGGCCGCCCCCCGGTGGTGTCCCCCGGGCACCCCGGGCCACGAGGCCCTTTCGGCCCGCATCGAGGCCCTGCTTCCCCCCGGCCGCTTGTCCGGCCCGGGGTTCGACGCCGTTCTCTCCTGGGCCGCGGAAACGAAAACGGCCCGGCGCTGAGCGCCGGGCCGGCGAATCCCCAACTCCTCCGTGCCCTCCGTGGTGGGGATCCTCCCTACCCGTCGAGCCGGACCAGATCCTCGTTGATCTCGATCTCGGCCTCTTTGCGGAGCTGCTGGAGGTACTCCTCGAACACCTGCTCCTGCTTTTTCGCGAGGAGCTCGGAGCGGATCTTCTCCCGCTCGGCCTCGAGCCCCGCCATGTCGGGCTCGATCTTCTCCTCGAGGCGCACGGCGTAGATCTTGCCGTTCACCTCGAAGGGCTCCTCGGCCACCTGCCCCGGCTCCAGCCCGAACACCGCCTCCTTGAGCTCGGGCGACCAGCCGATCGTGGGCACGGCCCCGCCCTTCTTCACGAAGGGGTCGGTGGTCTCGGCCTCGAGGCCCGAGGCCTTGACGGCCTCCTCCCACCCCTCCTCCCGGGCCGCGGCCAGGAACTCCTCGGCCTTCTTCCGGGCCAGGCGCACCGCCTCCTGCTTGCGGTAGGCGGCCTCGACCTGGTCCCGCACGGCCTCCAGGGGCGGCACCTCGGCCGGTTTGAGCTCGGCCAAGGCGATGAGGTAGGTGCCCTGGGGGGTTTCGAGCACCTCGCCGGGCTGCCCGGTTTCCAGGGAGAAGAGCACCTCCCGGAACTCCTCGGGCTTGGCCACCCCGGGCACGGGCTCGGTCTTCGCCAGGAGCGGGGTGGTTTTCACCTCGTGGTCTTTGGCCAGGTCCTCCCAGGTGACCTTGCCGTCCTCCAGGTCCATCAGGGTGTTGTCGGCCGCGGTGAACGCGAGCTCCAGGGCCTTGCGCCGCCGGATGTCGCGCTCGATCTGGTCCCGGACCTCCTCCAGGGGCTTCTGCCGGGCCTCCCGGTGGTCCTCGACCCGGATCAGGTGGTACCCGAAGGGGGTGCGCACGGGCTCGCTTACCTGGCCGGGCTCCAGGGAAAACGCGACCTTCTCGAACTCGGGCACCATCTTGCCCCGCTCGAAGTACCCGAGATCCCCGCCCTTGTCCTTGGAGCCCGGGTCCTCGGAGACCTTCTTCGCGAGCTCGGCGAAATCGGCGCCCTCCTCGATCTGCTTCCGGAGCTTCTCGATCCGCTCGCGGGCCGCCTTCTCCTCGTCCTCGGAGGCGTTCTGGGGCAGCCGCACCAGGATGTGCCGGGCCCGCACCGCCTCCTTCTCGGCGAACTCGCCGGCCCGCCAGTTGTACTCCTGGCGGATCTCCTCGTCGGTGACCTCCACGTCCTTCTCGAACGCCTCGGGGGCGAAGAGCACGTACCGGGCCGAGCGGCGCTCGGGGGTGCGGTACTGCTCCTTCTGGGCCTCGTAGTACTCGGCCAGGGCCTCGTCGGTCACCTCGACCTGGGGCTCGAAGGCCTCGGGCCGGAACGCCACGAACGAGATCCGGGCCTTGGTGTTGCGGTCGCGGTACTCGGCCTCGATCTCGGCGTCGGTGACCTGGGCCTGGGCCCGGATGGCCTGCTCCACCTTGCGCAGGAGGAGCTCCCGCCGGGTGGACTGCTCGTACTCCAGCGGGGTGATCCGGTTGGCGTCGAGGAGCTGGAGGTAGCGCTGCTTGCTGAACCGGCCGCCCTCCTGGAACGCCCCCACCGCCTGGATCGCGGCCGCGAGCTCCTCGTCGGTGACCTCGATGTCCCGCCGGTCGGCCTCCTGCAGCAGGAGGACCTGGTCGATGAGCTGGTCCAGGGCCCGGCGGGCCAGCCCCAGCTCCTTGGCCATGCGGGCGTTCCAGCGCTCGCCGTAGGCCTGGCGGTAGAGCTCCGCCAGGTTGCCGTAGGCCCGCTGGTAGGTGGCCAGATCGATCTCGGTGCCGTTCACCTTGGCCACGTAGGCCGGCTTCTGGGACCGCACGCCCCACCCGAAAAAGAAGATGAACACGAGGATGATGAGTCCCAGAACCGCCTGGACGTAGGGGTTCCGGACGTTCTTTCGGATCTGGTTGAGCATGGCCGAGGTCTCCCGGTCTGGTTCGAAACGCGGACGGTCACACGAAGCCGGGTACGCTACCCCAAAGCCCTGTGGAAAATCAAGAAACCCCGCGGGGTAGGCGCCTTTGCCGCCCCCCGGGCGTCGGGGGGATCGTTGCCCACCCCGGCGCCCGCCGCTATACTGCCGGGCCCATGTGCAACGGGCGCATTCCGGAGGAACGACCGGCCATGGAACTGCGCTGGCAGGACAACTGTTTCGTCTGCGGCAAGGAGAACCCCGAGGGGCTCCGCCTGGAGTTCCGGTTCGACGAGGCCGCAGGCACGATCGAGACCGTGTGGACGCCCCGGCCGGTCCACATCGGGTACGAGGGCATCGTGCACGGCGGCCTGGTGGCCACGCTCCTGGACGAGGCCCTGGGCAAGCTCACCACCCTCCTGGGCACGCCGGCCGTGACCGCGGAGCTCACCGTGCGGTATCTCAAACCCGTGCCCGTTGGCCGGCCGCTCCGGGTCACGGGCCGGGTTTCGAACGGCCGGGGACGGCTGCTCACGGGCGAGGCCGAGGCCCTCCTGGAGGACGGCACCCCGGCCGCCCGGGCCACCGCAAAGCTCCTACGGACCCGCGCCGGCTGACGGCGTTTCTTGCGACAGCGAAAGGATCCCAACCCCATGGCCCCCAAACCCGAAACCATCGTCGGCTATCTCCGGGAAAAGGCCCCCCACCCCCTGACCGCCCGGGAGCTCATGAAGGGGCTGCGGGTGCCCCGGGCCCAGGAGGCCGAGTTCCTGGCCCGGCTCGGGGAGCTCGTCGAGGCCGGCCAGGTCGTGGAGATCAAGGGCGGCCGCTACGCCCACCCCTCGCGGGTGGGCCTGGTCGTCGGCCGGCTCACGGTGCACCCGGACGGGTTCGGGTTCGTGGTGCCCGAGGAGCCCGACCAGCCCGACGTGTTCATCAAGCCCCGTTGGCTTCGGGCCGCCATGCACGGCGACCGGGTGGTGGCCCGCATCGAGCGCCGGCCCCCCAAGGGGCCCGAGGGCCGGATCATCCGGATCCTGGAGCGGGCGAACCCGCGGGTCATCGGGGTGGTGCGGGTGCGGCGCAAGGCCGCGGTGGTGGTTCCCCTGGAGGAGCGGCTCCTCCACGAGGTCTACGTGGCCCCCGACGATCTCGGGGGCGCGGCCGACGGCCAGATCGTGGAGGTGGAGATCACGGCGTTCCCCACCGACGAGGCCGGGCCCGAGGGCCGGGTGGTGCGGGTGCTGGGGAACCGGGGCGAGTCGTCGGCCGAGGCCAAGGCCATCGCCCTGAAGCACGGCATCCCGGTGGAGTTCCCTCCCGAGGTCTTGGCCGCCGCCGAGAAGGTGCCGACCGAGGTGCGGCCGTCGGACCGCAAGGACCGGGAGGACCTCAGGGCTCGCCCCTTCGTGACGATCGACGGCGAGACCGCCAAGGACTTCGACGACGCCCTGGAGCTCGAGGAGCTCGACCGGGGGCGGTTCCGGCTGCGGGTCGCGATCGCCGACGTGAGCCACTACGTGAAACCCGGGGGACTCCTGGACGAGGAGGCCTACGCCCGGGGCACCTCGACCTATTTCCCCGACCGGGTGTTTCCCATGCTCCCGGAGCGGCTCTCCAACGGCATCTGTTCCCTGAATCCCGGGGTGGATCGGCTGGCGATGGTGGCCGAGATGACCTTCACCCGGGGCGGCCGGCGGGAGGCCTCGCGGTTCTATCCGGCCGTGATCCGAAGCCGGCACCGGCTCACCTACACCCGGGTGGCCCGGATCCTGGGCGACCCGGACTGCCCGGAGGCCGAGGAGCTCGCCGACGTGACGCCCATGCTCCTCAAGATGGGGGAGCTGGCCCGGCTGATCCGGGCCCGGCGGCGGGAGCGGGGCAGCGTGGACTTCGACCTGCCCGAGGCCGAGATCGTGCTCGACGTGCGCGGCCGGCCCGAGGACATCGTGCGGGGCCAACGCAACGAGGCCCATTTCCTGGTGGAGGAGTTCATGATCGCGGCCAACGAGGCCGTGGCCGATTTCCTCACCCAGAAGCGCATCCCGTGCCCCTACCGGGTCCACGACGCCCCCGACCCCGAAAAACTCGCCGAGTTCCGGCGGTTCGTGCACAACTTCGGCTACACCCTGAAGGGCCGGGCCCGGCCCCACCCCAAGGACTTCCAGGCGCTCATCGCCCAGGCCGAGGGCAAGCCCGAGGAGCGCATGATCCACAACATGATGCTCCGGACCATGGCCAAGGCCGTGTACTCCCCCGATAACATCGGCCACTTTGGCCTGGCCTCGGAGCGCTACCTCCACTTCACCTCGCCGATCCGGCGCTACCCCGACCTCATCGTGCACCGGGAGCTCAAGAAGGCCCTCCAGCGGCGGGCCGCGTCGAAGACGTGGCGCGAGAAGGAGCGGCAGTACCTGGAGGAGGCCTGCCCCCACCTGTCGGCCCGGGAACGGGCGGCCGAGGCGGCCGAGCGCGAGGCCGTGCAGTGGAAAAAGTGCGAGTTCATGGCCGACAAGGTGGGCACCGAGCACTGGGGGTTCATCGTGGGGGTGGCGAGCTTCGGGTTTTTCGTGGAGCTGGAGACCTATTTCGTGGACGGCCTCGTGCACGTGTCGAGCCTCCGGGACGACTTCTACCACTTCTCCGAGGAGACCCAGTCGCTCATCGGGGAGCGCACGGGCCGCACCTTCCGGATCGGTGACCGGGTCCGGGTGCGGGTGGACCGGGTGAGCGTGCCCCGGCGGCAGATCGACTTCGCGCTGGCGGAGGCGCCCCGGCCGTGAACGTGCTCGCCCTGACCCGCACCTACCGGTCCCTGGGCCGGATCCGGGAAATCGCCCTCGTGCTCTCCAAGCACGGGTTCAACCAGCTCCTGGAGCGGGCGGGCCTGGGACGGCTCGTGCCGTTCTCCCGGCGGATCCGGGGCCGGAGCGGGGTGGAGGGGGACGTGCCGGCCCCCGTGGAGTGGCGGCTGGCCCTGGAGGACCTGGGCCCCACCTTCGTCAAGCTGGGGCAGATGCTCTCCACCCGACCCGACCTGGTGCCCCCGGCCTACGCCGAGGAGTTCCGAAAGCTCCAGGACCGGGTGCCCCCGTTTCCCTTCGAGGAAGTCCGGCGCATCGTGGCCGAGGAGCTGGGGGAGGACCCGGAGGCCGCGCTGCCCCGCATCGAGCCCGAGCCCCTGGCCGCCGCGAGCATCGCCCAGGTGCACCGGGCCTGGCTCGTGGACGGCACGGCCGTGGTCCTGAAGGTCCAGCGGCCGGGCATCGACCGCACCGTGTCCCAGGACCTGGCCACCCTGTACCTCCTGGCCGGGCTGGTGGAGCGCTACATCCCCGAGGCCCGGGAGTTTCGGCCCCGGGAGATCGTGGACGAGTTCGCCCGCACCCTGAACCGGGAGCTCGACTTCTTCCTCGAGGCGTCCAACATCGAGCGGTTCCGCCAGAACTTCGAGGAGTTCCAGGACGTCGTGATCCCGGCGGTGTGCTGGGAGCTCACCTCCAAGCGGCTCCTCGTGATGGAGGCCATCGAGGGCTGGCCGGCCGACGAGCCCGAAACCCTCCGGGCCCACGGCATCGATCCCGGGCCCCGGGCCCGGGTGCTCGCCCGGGCGTTCTTGAAGCAGGTGTTCGACGACGGCCTGTTCCACGGGGACCTCCACGCCGGCAACGTGCTGGTGACCCCCGAGGGGCGGGTGGCGTTCCTCGACTTTGGCGCCGTGGGGTACCTCTCGGAGGAGGCCCAGGAGCACCTGGGGGAGCTCTTTCTGACCCTGGTGACCCGGGACTACGCCCGGATGGCGGAGGGCTTCGTGCGGCTCGGCAGCGCCGAGGACTCGGTGGACCTGCGGGCCTTCCAGCGGGATTTGAAGGAGCTGATCGAGCCCTACTTCGGCCGGCCCCTGAAGGACCTGCGGATCGGCCACGTGCTCCGGGAGGCCTCGGAGATCGCGCTGCGCCACCGGGTGCGGGTGCCCCCGGATCTCATCCTCCTGGCCCGGTCGATCCTCACGGTGGAGGGCCTGGCCCGAACGCTCGATCCCGAGTTCGTGGTGCTCGACGAGGCCGTGCCCTACGCCCGCAAGCTCCTGCTGCGACGCCTCGATCCCCGGTACCAGGCGCGGGTCGCGTACCGCACGGCCCGGGACCTCCGGGACCTGGTGCGGGCCGTGCCGGGCCAGATCACCCGGATCCTGCAAAAGCTCCTCGAGGGGAAGCTGGCGGTGGACTTCGTGCACCAGGGCTACGAGCCGGTGCTCCACGAGATGGACCGCTCCACGAACCGGCTGTCGTTCGCCATGATCGTGTCGGCCCTGATCATCGGCTCGAGCCTCATCGTGCTGGCCGGCCGGGGGCCGCTTTTGTGGGACTTCCCGGTGTTCGGGATCCTGGGGTTTTTGGTGGCCGGGGTGCTGGGGTTCGGGCTCGCCATCGCGATCCTGCGCACCGGAAAGTTCTGATACCAAGTTGCGTTCAAACAGACACCTAGTGAGGCGTTCCTGAAATCCCATGGTTTTCCCACGGGGTGGGGCTGGGGGCCCCTCCTTCGCTGTACGGCTTCGCAGGGACCGCCTCGGCGCGGTCCGCTGCGGCGCGTGAGGGCACGCGCCGCGGCCGCTCCCCTGGCGCCGGGCGGCCCAATCTGCTCGGCCGTCGCGCTTCGTCGGAACCCCCAGCCCCACCCCCGCAATTTGGATACTTTTTTGAGAGACGGCCCACTAGCCCGGGCCGAATCAGGAAACGGTAGCTTTGAACGCAACTTGGTATGACGCCCCCTTCCGGTCTTTCCCCTTCTGTGGTACCCAGGAAGTTCCCGGTAGCCACTTGGAACCCGCCCCCCGGCGGTCTTCACCCCGCGGGGTTCGGTATCGCGGCTTGGAAGCCGGTGCCACAGGATGGGGCAGGCGGCGACGCCGAAATCCTGAAGGATCTTCGCTGCCAAGCCGCCAGCGGAAGGGACACGGAATCTCCTCCGGGCCCTGTTGCGCGGGAAGGTACCGTCCGCTTCAGGGCTAGGGGGGAGGATCGGCGCTCGTGGCAGGAGTCAGTCAACAGAGGACAGGGGGTTCTCTGACCTCTGAATTCTGGTCTCTGGCACGGAGGCCGCTTCCACAGGTTAGAGCAGCCGATGACGCTGGAATTGCGAAGGATCTTGGCGTCCGAGCCTTATAGCCTCCTAGCTTCCTAGCCTCCTCGTCTCCCAGCGGCACCCACAGGGAAGGTATCGCGTGTCGGACCGGTTCACCCGAGAGAAGGAACAGATCCTCACCCAGTACATCCTCCACCACGCCCTCGACGAGGCCGAGGTGGGGGAACTGGCCGAGCGCCTCGACCGGGCCCTGGCCAAGGCCGAGGCGCTCCACGCCGGCCAGCGCCGAAAGACGGGGGAGGAGTACATCTGGCACCCGGTGCGCACGGCCATGGAGGTGAGCCGGTACGGCCGGATCGTGGACTGGGCCTCCGTGGAGGCGGCGCTCCTCCACGATACCCTGGAGGACACCGACTACCCCTACGAGGCGCTCGAGGCCGAGTTTCCCGAGGCCGCCCCCCTGGTGGCGGCGCTCACCAAGATCAAGGACAGCCGGGTCCTCACCTACCAGCGGCTCTTCAGCTACGTGCTCCAGGACATCCGGGTGCTCCTGGTGAAGCTCGCCGACCGGCTCGACAACCTGGAGAGCCTCTCGGTGTTCCGGCGCGACAAGCAGGTGCGCATCGCCAGGGAGAGCGCCGAGATGTACGCCAACATCTGCCGGCGCCTGTGCATGCTCGACCTGGCCGAGCGGCTCACCGAGAAGATCGGGCCCATCCTGTACCCCGAGGCGTTCGAGCGGTTCCGGGCCGCCCAGGAGGAACTCAAGAAGGGGTGGGCCCGACCCCTGGAGGACCTGCGGCAGAAGCTGGCCGAGGCGTTCCCCGGGGACCTCCAGGCCCGGATCGAGTTCCGGTGGAACCGGTTCCGGCCCGACGTGCCGCCGACCACCGAGCACCTGTTCACCGTGCGGATCGTCACGGCCTCGTCCGAGGACGCCTACCGGGCCCTGGGGCGGATCCACCTGAACTTCCGGGCCCTTCCCGGCGGGTTCTCCGACACCCTGAGCGTCCCCCGGAAGAACGGGTTCCGGGCCCTGGAAACCCGGGTGTCGTACCAGGGGCGGATCCTCCGTTTCTACGTGGCGCCGTCGGCAGCCGACCGGTTCAACCGGCTGGGGCTGCTGGCCATGGACATCACGAGCCCGGAGTTCAACCTGGAGTACCTGGAGGAACTGCGGGAGTTCCTCCAGAACGAGGACATGGACATCCAGGACTTCCTGCGGTTCCACAAGCCCGACGCGATCCAGGTCACGAGCCCTCGGGGCGACGTGTTCAGCCTGGAGGAGGGGGCCACGGCCCTGGACTACGCCTTCGCGGTCCACGAGCAGCTCGGGCTCCGGGCCGTGGGGGCCCGGGTGAACGACGAGGAGGCGGGGCTGGGCACGCCCCTGAAGCCGGGGGACCGGATCGAGATCGTCACGGCCGACGAGCCGGTGGCGGACGACCGGTACCTGGGCTGGGCCCACACGCGAAAGGCGCTCGCCGCCCTGCGCCGGTACATGCGCCGGAAGGAGGCCGACCGGGCCGCAGCCACCGGGAGGCAGTGGGTGGTCGAGGCGGCGCGGGCCCGGGGCCTGGCCGAGGAGCAGGTGGACGAGCGGGCCATGCTCCGGGCGCGGGAGCTGGGCGACATCCCGGTGGAGGAGCTCTACCGCCGGGTCTGCCTGGGGGAGGAGGAGATCGATGCCGTGCTGGGCCCGGGCCCGGCCGGCGGCCGGCTCTCCCTGTTTCGGCGTCGTCGGCCCCAGCCGGTGCGCCGGGTGCGGCGGTATGTGTTCGACGACCCCCACATCCGGTTCTGCCCCGAGTGCGCCCCGGTGGAGGGCGACGAGATCGTGGGGGTTCCCGAGGAGGGGCGGCTACGGGTCCACCGGGTGGTGTGCCCCCGGGTGGCGGGCGGCGCGGGGGTGCCCCTCGACTGGGACCGGGGCGGCCGGGGGGATCTCAGGGACCCCGGAACGGTGGAGCTCGAGATCCGGCTCGAGGACGGCCCCGGGGTGCTCTACGGGGTGCTGGCCGCGTTCCGGGACCTGGGCCTCGACATCCAGCGGATCCAGCTGCCCCGGGGCAACGAGGTCCTCACGGCCCGGATTCAGCCGGGGAGCGACCGTACCCTGAACCGCCTGATCCGCTCGCTCCGGCGCCACGGGTTCGTAAAGGAGATCCGGGTGTTCCCGGGACTGGAGGAGGCGGGGACCCCGGAGGCGGGGAGGCTCGACGGCCGTCGATCGTGAACCGTGAGTCGTGAGTCGTGAGTCGTGAGTCGGGCGGGCGCCCGGGGCCCCCGTACCCCTCACTCCCCCCCCAGGCTCGGGGGGTCCAACAGGAACACCAGCCGGCCGTCCCCCAGCACCGAGTACCCGCTCACGCCCCGCAGGGCCCGCAGGGGCCCCTTGAGGGGCTTGATGAACAGGTCCTCCTCCCCCAGGAACGCGTCCACGGCCAGCCCCACCGTGCCCGCGGCCGTGGTGGCCAGCACCAGGGGCATCCGCTCGAACTGGGTGCGGCACGGAAACCCCACGATCTTCCCCAGGGCCTCGATGGGCACCTGGCCCTTCTCGGTGAGGAGCACGTGCCCGTCCGGGGTGCGGCGCACGTCCCGGGGCGAGGCCTCCACGGTGCGGTGGATCGCCGCGGTGGGAAGGGCGAGCACCCGGCCCCCCACCTCCACCAGGAGCACCGGCACGATGGCCACCGAGAGGGGCAGGCTCATGCGCACCTCGGTGCCCTCCCCCGGCGACGACGAGAGGTCCACCGTGCCGCCCATGGCGTCCACCTGGGCCTTCACCACGTCGAGCCCCACGCCCCGGCCCGAGAGCTCCGACACCTCGTCCCGGGTGGAGAACCCGGGGCGGAACAGGAAGGCGAAGATCTCCCCGGGGCTCAGGGCCCGGCTGTCCGCCTCGGACACGAGCCCGAGCTCCACCGCCCGGCGCCGCACCGCCTCCACGTCGATGCCCCGGCCGTCGTCGCGCACCCGCACCTCGACCCGGTTTCGCACCCGCTCGGCCTCGATCCGAAGGAGGGCCCGGGCGGGCTTCCCCAGGCGCTCCCGGACCTCGGGGGGCTCGATGCCGTGGTCGAGGGCGTTTCGCACCAGGTGCACCAGGGGGTCGGAGAGCTGGCCCAGGATGGATTTGTCGAGGCCGATCTCCTCGCCCCGCACCTCCAGGTGCACGGATTTCCCGAGCCGGGAGGCCTGCTCCCGCACGAGGCGGCGCAGGCTTCCCACCACCAGCCCGAACGGGAGCATCCGGAGCTCCATCACCTTGCCGTGGAACCCCCGGACGATCCGGCCCAGCCGGTCCACCTCCTCCAGCAGCACCTCCGAGCCGAGCCGGCGGGCCGTGGTCTCGATGTGGCTCCGGGCGATGGTGAGCTCCCCCAGGAGGTCCACGAAGGCGTCGAGGATGGCCACCGGCACCTGGACCTTGTCGGGCAGCCGGACCCGGCCGGGCTCGGCGGGTTCGGGCTCGGCCGGCGCCTCCTCCGCCGGGGCGGCGGGCTCCGGGGCCTCGGGCGGCGCCGCGTCCGCCTCGTCGGGGAACTCGAGCCCGGCCACCTCGCTCAGGGTCTCGTAAATCGCCTCCACGTCGGCCCGGTCGAGGCCGTGGACCGTGAGCTCGAGGGCCTCCACGGGCTCCCCCTGGAGGATCCGGGATTCCGGCGGGTCGCAGGCGACCTCGGGGTCGGCCTCCCGGAATCGCAGGAGCACCAGGTAGGCCCGGGCGGCCGGGGAGCCGCAGTCGGGGGCGAGCCGCACCCGGACCCGCAAGGCCCCTTCGCCCCCGGCCGGCGGGGGGCGGCCGAGGTCCCGGCCGACGTCCGCCCAGTCCACGTCCCCGGTGCCGCCGGCCGCGATGTCGTCCCGCATCTCCGCGAGCCGGTCGCAGGCCCGCAGCGCGAGCTCCCGCTCCTCGGCCGTGGGCGGCTCGGGCCTCGCGCGCCAGGCGTCCAACACGTCCTCCAGCCGGTGGGCCAGGGCGGCCATGGCCTCGAACCCCATGGACCCGGCCATGCCCTTCAGGCTGTGGATCTCCCGGAACACGGCCTCCAGGTCCCCGGGCCCGATCCGCTCCCGGCCCAGGATCTCCTCGGCCGCGTCCAGGTGCCGCAGGCTCTCCTCGAGAAACAGCTCCCGGTAGCGTTCCATCTGGCCGCTCATCGGCCCGCTCCCGCCTTGTCCACGGCCTCCCGCAGCTTCTCCGGGGCGACCGGCTTGATCACGTAGTCCCGGGCCCCCAGCCGGATGGCCTCGAGGATCGAGGCCTCGTCGCTCACCGACGAGCACACGATCACCCGGGCCTCGGGGTGGCGCCGCCGCAGCTCCCGCAGGGCCTCGAGGCCCCCCATCCGGGGCATCACGAGATCGAGGGTCACCACGTCGGGCCGGTGCTCCTCGTACCGTTCCAGGGCCTCCACCCCGTCGCCGGCCTCGGCCACCACCTGGTGGCCCGCGGCCTCCAGGATGTCGCGCAGGGTCCGGCGCATGAACACGGCGTCGTCCACCACCAGCACCCGGCTCACCGCACCCGCTCCGCGAGATCCCGCAGGAGGGCGTCGAGATCCAGCACGTGGATCCGGGCGCCCTCCACCTCCAGGGTCCGGTCGAGGAACGGCCCGTCCCACCGGCCGAGCACCTGGGCCACCCGGGCCCGGGCGAGCGGGGTCACGAGGCCCTGGGCCCGCTCCACGAGAAGCCCCAGGATGCCGTCCTCCCAGTCCACCACCGCCACGACGGACCGCAGGGGGTCCACCCGGGGCTTGAGCCCCAGGACCGACGCCAGGTGCACCACGGGCAGCAGCTCGCCGTGGTGGTTCAGGGCGCCGAGGAACGGCTTGGGGCGGCCGGGGATCGGCACGGGCTCCTCGTAGCCCACCACGGTGTTCACCCGGTCGGCGGGCAGGCCGAACCGCTCGCCGTCCACCTCCACCACGAGCACCGAGGGCGTGCTCACGCCTCTTCCCCCTCGGGCAGTTGGAACCGGGCCACCCGGGCGTTGAGGTCCTCGGCCATCTCGCTCAGGCGCATGGCCGCGTGGGCCATGTCCTCCATGGCCGAGGTCTGGTGCTCCAGGGTCGTGGACACCTCGTGGGTCGCCGCGGCGTTGGCCTCGGCCACGGCGGCCACCCGGTCGGCGAACTTGGCGATCTCCCGGCCGCCCTCCACCTGCTCCTGGATCACGGCGAGCACGTCGCCCATGCGCCGGGCGTTGTCGGCCACGAACCCGCTGATCTCCTCAAGGGCCCGGCCGGCGGACTCCAGCCCCTCCCGGCCCTCGCGCACCTTGGCCCGGGACGACTCGAGCACGCCCCGAACCCCCTGGCCGGCCTCGTCGAGCCGCCTGAGGAGCGCCGTGATCTGGTCGGCGCTCTTCTCGGCCGAGTCGGCGAGCTTTCGGATCTCGCTCGCCACCACGGCGAACCCTTTGCCCTCCTCCCCGGCCTTCGAGGCCTCGATGGCGGCGTTCAGGGCCAGGAGCGTGGTCTGGCGGCTCAGGTTCGTGATCACGTCGGCGAACCGCTGGACCTGCCGGATCTGCTCGGAGAAGGCGACCGCGGCCTCGGCCGAGCGCTCGAGGTCGGTCAGCACCGATTCCAGGCGCGAGAACCCCTCCCGGGCCGTGCGGTTCCCCTCCTGGGCCTGGGCCTCGGCCGTGGCCGCCGCCTCGGCCGCGAGCCGGCAGGTGCCCTCGATCCGTTGGAGCCCGGCCTCGAGCTCGTGGATCCGGTGGACCACCTTCTCCACCTCGGCCTTCTGCTCGGCGACCCCCCGAGCCACCTCCTCGGTGGTCACGGCGATCTCCTCGGTGGAAGCGTTCACCTCCTCGGCCGTGGCCGACAGGTTCTGGGCGGCCGAGGCCACTTCCGTCGACGTCCGCAGGATGTGACCCACCATCTGGCGCAGGTTCGTGAGCATGGCGTTCACGGCCCCGGCCAGGTCGTCCAGTTCGTCGGGAAACCGCCGCTTTCCCAGGCTCACCGCGTGCCGGAGATCCCCCTCGGCGATCCGCAGGGTGGCGGCCCGGAGCTCCCCCACGTGTCGGGTGAGGCCCTTGGTGAAGGCGCTGCCCATGGCGAGCCCCACGGCGATGGCCGCGAGCGGCGGGATGAGGCTCTGGGCCCAGGCCGGCAGGTCCAGGAACCGTACCAGGTACGGCACCAGGACCACCGCCGCGATCACCAGGATGAACCCCAGGATGAACTTGTACCCCATCTCGATGCGCATGGATCACCCTTTGTCTCGGCTGGAAAGCTGGGAAGCCGGGAGGCCACGAACGGCTCCCGCTGCGACCCGTCGGGTTCCCCCCGAAGCCTGACCGGAGCGGGCCGCCCCTTGCCCCCGTACCCCTCCGTGCTCTCCGTGGTTCCCCGGCGCCTGGCAGGCCCGCCGGGCGAGTCTATCACCCGGGCCGGGCGCCCACAAACGCCGAGAACGCCACGAATTTCCGGTTTTTGACTTCCCCCACCCCCGGGGCTATAGTGCCGCCCCCGGAGTTCGCCCGTGACCCGATCCCCCAATCCCAGATCCGTCGCCGTCGCGGTCCTGGAGGACGTGGACCGCCGGGGGGCCTACGCCGACGAGGCCCTCGACGCCCGGCTGCGCCGCGCGGGCGGCATGCCCGGCCGCGACCGGGCCCTGGTGGCGCACCTCGCCTACGGCGTGCTGCGGTGGCGAAACGTGGTGGACGCCCACCTGGCCCGGGCGAGCTCCCGGCCCCTGGCGAAGCTCCATCCCACGGTGCTTGCGGTGCTGCGGGTCGGGGCCTTCCAGATCCTGTTCCTGGACCGGGTGCCGGCCCGGGCGGCGGTGCACGAGGCCGTGGAGGAGGTGCGCCGCCGCCGGCTCGGCCACGCCTCGGGGTTCGTGAACGCCGTGCTTCGGGCCGTGGCCCGCCGGGCCGGGGAGCCGCCGCCCGCGCCCGACGCGCCCGCCGGCCGCCTCGCCCTACGTTTCGGCTGCCCCGAGTGGATCGTTGAGCGGTGGCTGGCCGAGTGGGGCGAGGCCGGGGCCGAGGGGCTCGCCCGGGCGGCCTCGCGGATCCCGGAGACCTTCCTGCGGGCCCGGGGGGACCGGGAAGGGCTCCTCGAACGGCTTCGGGGCGAGGGGGTGGAGGCGGAGCCCGCCGCGTTCGCCCCCCAGGGGATCCGGGTGCGGTTCCAGGGCGCTCCCCAGGACCTCGGAGCCGTGCGGGACGGCTCGGCCGTGGTGCAGGACCAGGCCTCCCAGCTCGTGGTGGAGATGCTCGCCCCCGAACCCGGGTGGAAGGTGCTCGACGCCTGCGCGGCCCCGGGCCTCAAGGCCCTCCAGATCGCCGAGCGGGTGGGGCCCGGGGGAAGGGTGGTGGGGTTGGACCTCTACCCCCACCGGGTGCGGGGCCTGGCCGGCTTGGCCCGCCGGATGGGGGCGGGGAACCTGCTCGGCGCCGCGGCCGACGCCCGCCGGCCGCCGGTCGGGGGCGGGTTCGACGCCGCCCTGGTGGACGCGCCGTGCTCCGGGCTCGGGGTGCTCTCCCGGACCCCCGAGGCCAAATGGCGGCGGACCCCGGCCGACATCGAGGGGCTTCCCGGGCTCCAGGCCGAGATCCTGGCGGCCGCGGCCGATCGGGTGCGGCCCGGCGGGGTGGTGGTGTACGCCACCTGCACCACGCTGCGGGCCGAGAACGAGGCCGTGGTCGAGGCCTTCCTCGCGGCCCGGCCGGACTACCGGCTGGACCCGCCGCCCGCCCAAGGCGCCCCCTGGGCGCGGTTCGTCGCGCCCGAGGGGTTCTTTCGCACCTTTCCCGAGGGCCTCGCCGGCGAGGGGGCCGAGGCGGTGGACGGGTTCTTCGCGGCCCGGCTTCGCCGCACCGGGGGGGCCGCGTGAGGCGGGGGCTCGTCGTCGCCGTCTATGCGTTCCTCGTTCTGGTTTCGGCCGGGCTCGGGGCGTATCTGGCCGTGGCCTGGCTCGTGGAGCGGACCCCCGAGGTGGAGGTTCCCGACCTCCGGGGCCTCGCCCTGGGGGAGGCCCTCGACCGGCTCCAGGGCACGGGGCTCGACCTGGAGGTGCGGGATTTCGACTACTCGGACACCGTGCCCGAGAACCACGTGCTGCTCCAGCATCCCCGGCCCGGGGCCCGGGTGAAGGCCGGCCGGGGGGTCGGCGTGATCCTGTCCCGGGGCCCCGAGCGGCACCCGGCCCCGGACCTTCGGGGGCTCTCCCTGGAGGACGCCCGGATCCGCCTGGAGGAGCTGGGCCTCAAGGCCAGGGTCGAGGCCCGGGTCCACCGGGGCCCGGAGGGCCGGGTGGTGGGCCAGGGGGTGGCCCCGGGCCAGACCCTGCCCCGGGGGGCCGAGGTGCCCCTGGCCGTGAGCCGGGGGCCCCGGCCGATCCTGTGGCGCATGCCCCGGGTGGCGGGGCTGCCGCTGGCCGAGGCCCTGGACCGGATCGACCGGCTGGGGCTTCGGGTGGGGCGGATCGAGGAGGTGGAGATCCTGGATCCGGCCCAGGCGGGCCGGGTGGTGGCCCAAGACCCGTTGCCGGGGTTCCCGGCCGAGGAGGGGCGGCTCGTGTCGCTCACGGTGGCGGGCACGGCGCCGGCGCTGGGGGCGGCCCGGGCGGTGTACCTGTTCCACCGCATCCCCCCCGGGTTCGGAAAGGCCCGGGTCCAGGTGGTGTGGCGTGCGGCGGGCCGGGCCTGGACGGTGCGGGACGAATGGGTGCCCCGGGGCGCGGCGGTGCGGGCCGCCGTGCCCGCCGGGCTCGCCGACCGGGTGGAGCTCTGGGTGGACGGCAGACCGGTCCAGACCGCCACCCCGGCCGAGCTGGGGCTGTGAGAGGGGCTGGGCGGCTGGAAGCTGGAAGGCGGGGAGGCCGGAAAGCCGACAATGCCGCAGCCGCCCAAGGAAAACGGACGAGAACCATGGGGTTCTTGCCTTGATGCTTCCCAGCTTCCTCGTAACTTCGGCTGGGACGCTGGGAGGCTGGGACGCTAGGATGCTAAAATCTTTGGTGAGTTTGGGGTTGCCATGCGTCCCGCCCTGGGGAAGCGGTCTCCCTACGAGGGACCAGATTCAAGGGGCCAGGTGTCAGAGGATCCCTGTCCTCCGTGGTCTGTCCACCCATGACTGGCACGGACGCCGCTCCCACAACGGGCCCCGAGCCGAGCGGTATCTTGCTGCTTGCAGGGTCCCGAGAGGCCCAAGAAGGCTTCCCAGCTTCCTAGCCTCCTAGCTTTCAAGCTTTCTAGCCTTTCCCAACGGAGTCCTCCCATGCCCATCATCGCGCCGAGCATCCTTTCCGCCGACTTCGGCCGGCTGGCCGAGGAGGTCCGGGCCGTGGACCGGGCCGGGGCCGACTGGATCCACGTGGACGTGATGGACGGCCGGTTCGTGCCGAACCTCACCATCGGCCCCCCCGTGGTCAAGGCGGCGCGCCGGGTCACGGAAAAGCCCCTCGACGTCCACCTCATGATCGTGGAGCCCGAGCGCTACGTGGGGGCGTTTGCCGAGGCCGGGGCCGATCTCCTCACGGTGCACGCCGAGGCCTGCCCCCACCTCCACCGGAACCTCCAGCAGATCCGCGACCTGGGGAAGAGGGCCGGGGTGAGCCTGAACCCCTCGACCCCGGTGTGCGCCGTGGAGCACGTGCTCGACCTGGTGGACCTGGTGCTGGTGATGAGCGTGAACCCGGGGTTCGGGGGCCAGAGCTTCCTCGATCTGGCCGTGCCCAAGATCCAGGCCCTGAAGCGGATGGCGGCCGAGCGGAACCTCTCGTTCCACATCGAGGTGGACGGCGGCATCACCCACGAGACGATCGGCCGGTGCGCCCGGGCCGGGGCCGACGCCTTCGTGGCCGGCTCGTACGTGTTCGGGGCCGAGGACTACGCCGGGGCCATCGCCCGGCTCCGGGCCGGCGCCTCTTGACTCCGGGGGTCGGTTTGCTAAGGTAAGGCGCTCTTTTTGCCGGAAAACCCGTGCGGATTTGCGCCGCGGACCGCCCCGGGCGGTCGGCGGCGGCCTTTGGAGGGAGAGCCGATGGACTACAAGGACACCCTGAACCTTCCCAAAACCGCCTTTCCCATGCGGGCGAACCTGGCCCAGCGGGAGCCGGAGATGCTCCGGCGGTGGGAGGAGACGGGGCTCTACGGCCGGATTCTCGAGCGTTCGAAGGGCCGCCCCCTTTTCGTGCTCCACGACGGCCCCCCCTACGCCAACGGCCACATCCACATGGGCCACGCGGTGAACAAGATCCTCAAGGACATCGTGGTGAAGAGCCGGTCCATGGCGGGGTACCACAGCCCCTACGTGCCGGGCTGGGACTGCCACGGGCTTCCCATTGAGCACCAGGTGGACAAGGAGCTGGGGCCCGAGAAGGAGAACCTCTCCAAGGCCGAGGTGCGCCGCCGGTGCCGGGCCTACGCCGAGCGGTTCGTGGAGATCCAGCGCCGGGAGTTCCAGCGGCTCGGGGTGTTCGGGCTCTGGGACGCCCCCTACCTCACCATGAGCTACGACTACGAGGCCCAGATCGCCCGGGAGTTCGGCCGGTTCGTCGA
Organism: Deferrisoma sp.; assembly: GCF_054681715.1. NCBI lineage: Bacteria > Pseudomonadati > Thermodesulfobacteriota > Deferrisomatia > Deferrisomatales > Deferrisomataceae > Deferrisoma > Deferrisoma sp. Next base: position 17,078 of record NZ_BAAHFQ010000006.1, on the reverse strand, counting down.
GACCGGGGCCGTGTACGTGGGCCGCAAGCCCGTGTACTGGTGCGCCTCGTGCCGCACGGCCCTGGCCGAGGCCGAGGTGGAGTACGCCGACAAGACGAGCCCCAGCATCTATGTGAAGTTCCCGTACGCCGGCGACCCGGCCGAGATCGCTCCGGCCCTGGCCGGCAAGCGGGTCTCGGCCGTGATCTGGACCACCACGCCGTGGACGATCCCGGCGAACCTGGCCCTGGCGTTCCACCCCGAGTTCGAGTACGCGGCCTACGAGGCCCCGGCCGGCTCCGGGGAGGTCTGGATCCTGGCCCGGCGGCTGGCGCCGGTGGTGCTCGAGGCGGCCGGGGTGGACGGCTGGAAGGAGCTCGGGCCGGTTGACCCCAGGGCCCTGGAGGGCAAGGCATTCCGCCACCCCCTGTACGACCGGAAGAGCGTGGTGGTGCTCGGCGACCACGTCACCCTGGAGGCCGGCACCGGCATCGTCCACACCGCCCCAGGCCACGGCCAGGAGGACTACGAGGTGGGGCTCCGGTACGGACTGGAGCCCTACGCCCCGGTGGACGACCAGGGCCGGTTCCTGCCCGACGCGGGGCCGTTTGCGGGCCAGCACGTGTTCGAGGCCAACGCCGCCGTGAACGCGGCCCTGGCCGAGGCCGGGGCGCTGCTGCGGGAGGAGAAGATCGAGCACTCCTACCCCCACTGCTGGCGGTGCAAGCAGCCCGTGATCTTCCGGGCCACGCGGCAGTGGTTCATCTCGATGGACAAGACCGGGCTCCGCCACAAGGCGCTCGCGGAGATCGACCGGGTTCGGTGGATCCCCCGGTGGGGCCGGGACCGGATCTACAACATGGTGCGCGACCGCCCCGACTGGTGCATCTCGCGCCAGAGGGCCTGGGGCGTGCCCATCACGGCCGCCCGGTGCGCCGACTGCGGCGGCACCTACCTGGACCCCCGGGTGAGCTACCGGGCGGCCGAGGTGTTCGAGAAAGAGGGCGCCGACGCCTGGTTCGAGCGGCCGATCACCGACTTCCTGCCCGACGACGCCGCGTGCCCCGCCTGCGGGGGCACGAACCTCGAGCGGGAGGAGGACATCCTCGACGTGTGGTTCGACTCGGGGGTCTCCTTTGCCGCCGTGTGCGAAAAGCGCCCCGAGCTCGACAGCCCGGCCGACCTCTACCTGGAGGGCTCCGACCAGCACCGGGGCTGGTTCCACTCGAGCCTCCTGGCGAGCGTGGGCACCCGGGGCCAGGCGCCGTACCGGGCCGTGCTGACCCATGGGTTCGTGGTGGACGGCGAAGGCCGGAAGATGTCCAAGAGCCAGGGGAACGTGGTGAGCCCGGAGGAGGTGATCCAACGCTACGGCGCCGAGATCCTGCGGCTCTGGGTGGCGGCCGAGGACTACCGGGACGACATCCGGATCTCGGAGGAGATCCTGAACCGGCTGGTGGAGGCCTACCGCCGCATCCGAAACACCTGCCGGTTCCTCCTGGGGAACCTCTCGGACTTCGACCCCGAGGCCGACCGGGTCGACCGCTCGGAGCTCTGGGAGATCGACCGCTACTGCCTCGACCGGCTGAACCGGCTGGTGGAGCGGTGCCGCCGGGCCTACGACGAGTACGAGTTCCACGTGATCTTCCACCGCATCCACAACTTCTGCGCGGTGGACCTCTCGGCCTTCTACCTCGACATCCTCAAGGACCGGCTGTACACGTTCCCGGCCCGGAGCCTGGGCCGGCGGGCGGCCCAGACCGTGCTCCACGAGGTGCTCCACAAGCTCTGCCGGCTCATGGCGCCGGTGCTCGCGTTCACCGCCGACGAGGCGTGGCAGCACCTGCCCGGCGCCGAGGGGAGCGTGCACGCCGAGCTGTTCCCCGAGGTGGACGCCGCGGCCGTGGACGACGAGCTGGCCGACCGGTGGGACCGGATCCGCAGGCTCCGGGCCCTGGTGGCCAAGGCCGCCGAGGACGCCCGGGCCAAGAAGGTCATCGGCCACTCCCTGGACGCCAAGGTGGTGCTCCACGTGGACAACCGCTGGGAGGCGTTCCTGGGGTCCTACGCCTCGGAGCTGCCGTTCCTCTTCATCGTGAGCCAGGTGGACCTCGTGCCCGGGGCCGGGGGGGCGTTCACCGACCCCGACCTGCCGGGCGTGGGGGTGAGCGTGGAGCGCGCCGAGGGCGAAAAGTGCCAGCGATGCTGGAACTACTCGCCCACCGTGGGGCAGGACCCCGAGCACCCCGAGGCCTGCGCCCGGTGCGTGACCCACCTGGCCGAGGCGGCCGGGTGAGGGAGAAGCTCCTGCGGTTCGGTCTGCCGGCCGTCCTCGTCCTCGGGCTCGACCAGGCCACCAAGGCCTGGGTCATGGAGACCTTTCGGCTCTACGAGAGCCGGCCGGTGATCGAGGGGTTCTTCCACCTGACCTACATCCGAAACCCCGGAGCGGCCTTCGGCCTCCTGGCGGGCCACGCGGAGGCGTTTCGCACGCCTTTTTTCGTCGTGGTGACCCTGGTGGCCCTGGGGGCGATCGGGGTGGCCGTGAAGCGGCTCTCTGCGGATCGGGGTTGGACCCTGGCGGCCCTGGGGCTCGTGGCCGGGGGGGCCGTGGGGAACCTGATCGACCGACTCCGGTGGGGCGAGGTGGTGGATTTTCTCGACGTGTTCTGGCGAAGCTACCACTGGCCGGCCTTCAACGTGGCCGACTCGGCCATCACCGTGGGTGTGGCCCTGCTCCTTTTAGAGGAGTTTTTGGGCCGGAAGGTCGGGGAGGAAAGGCCGGGATGACTCGGGTCCGACAGGTTCCGGTTAGGCGGCTGGGCGGCTGGGCCGCGCCGCGGCCGGGCCCCATCGTCGCTCCGGCGTCGTCTCCGTCCCCGGCCGGGGTGAGCCGTCCCGCTTCCCAGCCTCCTAACCTTCCAGCCGGGTAGCCCCCCATGCACCCGATCCTGTTTCAGTTCGGCAAGCTCACCGTGTACACCTACGGGCTGTTCGTGGCCCTGGGGTTTTTCGCCGCCATCTGGGTGGCCGGCCGGGAGGCCGAACGCCTGGGGCTCGAGCCGCGAAAGGTCCAGGACCTGGGCCTGGTGGTCCTGATCGCGGCGCTCGTGGGGGCGCGGCTCTTCTACGTGCTCGTGGAGTGGGAGTACTTCGTCGACCACCCCTGGCAGGTGTTCGAGATCTGGAAGGGCGGGCTCGTGTTCTACGGGGGGTTCGTGGTGGCGGCCCTGGCGAGCCTCGGCTACGTGCGCCACGCCGGGCTTCCGGTGTGGCCCACCGGCGACGCCGTGGCCCCGGGGCTCGCCCTGGGCCAGGCCCTGGGCCGGATCGGGTGCTTTTTCGCCGGGTGTTGCTACGGCGCCGAGTGCGAACTGCCCTGGGCCGTCACCTTCACCGACCCCCGGGGCCTGGCGCCCCTGAACCTGCCCCTGCACCCCACCCAGCTCTACAGCGCCCTGGGGAACCTGGCGATCTTCCTCGTGCTCTACCTGGGCTTCCGGAAGCGGTGGGGCGGCACCGGCCGGGTGTTCGGGCTCTACCTCGTGTTGTATCCGGCGTTCCGGTTCGTCGTGGAGTTCTTCCGCAACGACCCCCGGGGCGCCCTGGGCCCGTTGAGCACGAGCCAGGCCCTGGGGATCCCGCTCTTCCTGTTCGGGCTATGGCTCCTGTGGGCCCGGCGGGGGGAGCGCGCCGGGTGAGGGCGCGCGGACTCGAGAAGGGAGGCGCCATGCGAACCCAACTCCTCGTGATCCTGGCGGCGGCCGTCCTCCTGGGCGGCTGCGCCCAGACGCTCTTGACCGTGGACCGGGTGGAGTCGCCCTACCGGGATCTGTCGACCCTCGAAAAGGGCGACATCGTGCACCTGCCCACCGGGCGGCTCCTCACCGAGGAGGAACTCCTCGAGTTCCTCGGCGGCTACCGGGTCGTGTACGTGGGCGAAACCCACGACAACGTGTTCGACCACGAGGTGGAGCTGCGGATCCTGAAGGGCCTCACCGAGCGGTTCCCCGGCCGAGTGGCCCTGGGGCTCGAGATGCTCCGACGGCCCTACCAGGAGGGGGTGGACCGGTTCCTCGCCGGGGAGATGGGCGAGCGGGAGTTTGTGCGGGAGGTCTGGGCCAAGTCCTGGGGACCCCAGTCCTGGCCCTACTACCGGGAAATCCTGCTCTACGCCCGGGAGAACAGGATCCCGGTGCTGGCCCTCAACGCCGGCCGCGACCTCACCCGGGCCGCCGTGCGGGTGGACGAGCTCGAGGACCTCGATCCGGAGCTTCGGGACCGGCTGCCGAAGGATCTGGACCTGGACGACCCCTACCACCGGGCGTTCATCCAGGGCATCTTCGGCGGACACTCCAAGGGCACGAGCCACGGCGACGCCTTCTACCGGGTCCAGGCCATCTGGGACGAAACCATGGCCGAGACCGCGGCCAGATTCCTGGCCGATCCGGAACACCGGGACATGCGGCTGGTGGTGTTTGCCGGGGGGAACCACGTGCGCTACGGGTTCGGCGTTCCCCGCCGGGTGTTCCGCCGGGTGCCGGCGGCCTATGTGATCGTGGACCCGCTCACGATCGAGATCCCCGAGGACAAGAAGGAAAAACTGCTCATGGACGTGGAGCTGCCCGATCTCCCCCTGCGGCCGGCCGACGTGTACTGGGCCGTGGGCTACGACGACCTGGAGGACGACCGGGTCATGCTGGGGGTCCAGATCGAGAAGGCCGAAGGGGGAGGCGCCCTCGTCAACGGCGTCATGCCCGGGAGCCCCGCGGCCAAGGCCGGCATCCGGGAGGGCGACGTGATCGTGGCGGTGGACGGGGAGCCCGTGGAGGAGCTCTTCGATCTCACCTTCCAGGTGGGCCAGCACAAGCCCGGCGACACCGGCCCGGTGGAGGTCGTCCGGGACGGCGAGCGGATCCGGCTCGAGGTCACCTACGACGTGGTGCGCCACGGGGAGAAGCGGTGAACGGCTGGGAGGCTGGAAGGCTGGGAAGCTGGAAGACTGGAAGATCCGTAGGCTGCGGGGCGAGGCCTGTTCGCGACATACTCCCACAGGGTAGATGCGGGTGCTCTCGCCGGCGGGCGGGGCAAGGGGCCCCCCTCCGGCCGGGCGCGAGTGCCGGCACCCGAACCGCCGCGCAGCCCAAGCGAGGGGCGGTTGCTCCATCGCCTGCCCGCCCAGACGCGGCGGGTTCGTGGTGCGAACGACGGAGGTACTGCGCGGCTTCTTGCGGGGGCCGCACCCGGCTCTCCGGGAGGCCCCTTGCCCCCCAAGACGGGGGAGACGGGCCCGTGTCAGTTGGAAGCTCCGCAGGCCGCGGGGCGCGGCCTGTTTGCAAAAACAATAACTTCCGCCTCGGCCACACGGTGCGCCGCGGGCGTCTGGACCGCGGGACCGACGACCGCGAGACCGCCGACCGTGGACCGAAGTTACTTGGAAGGTCCCGTAGGCCGTGGGGCGGCCTGTTTGCACGAACGATAACTTCCCGGCTCCGCCCGCTCCCTTGGCCGCCGCAGCCGGGACCACGGGACCGGAGACCGCCGACCGGCGACCGTGGACCGAAGCTACTTGACAGCGCACCGGGGTGCACGCCCGATGGTCCCGGGTCGTCGGGCACTTGGGCGAACGGGGGGCGGGCCGGCGGCCGGCTGCGCCGGCCTCGGCCGAACGGTCGAAAGGCATGACCCGGCCCGGGGCCTCGCTCTCGACGCCTTCGGTGTTCCGCCACCTCACCGGGTGGCGGGCCTGGGCCACCGTGGGGTGCGGGCTGGGGCTTGGGGCCCTCGCGCTTCGCACCGGGGTCGAGGCGTCGCGCCTGGAGCCGGGCTGGGGGTTCTGGGCTCTGGCCACGATCGCCCTGGCCGCCGCGGCCCTCGTGGTCACGACGCTCCCCTGGCGGCTCACCTCCCGGTTCAACGACGAGGGCGTGGCGATCGGCTGGGCCCTGGGCCGGCTGTTCGTGCCCTGGGGGGCGATCCGGCGCGTGGTCGTGGGGTCCCTGGGCTCGGGGGGCCAGCGCGATCCCTTCACCGTGACCCTGCTCCTTCGCGACGGCCGCGAAGTCCTCTACCTGCCCCTGGGCCGCAAGGCCCCCTCCGAGGTCCCGGCCGCCGCGGCCCTCCTGGCCGAGGCCGAGCGCCGGGGCCTCCGCGTCGAGAACACCCTGGCCACCCCCGAGGAGATCGCCGAGCGCGAGCGCCGCTGGCGCGAGGCCCGGCTCAAGGGGTGGCGGTAGCGCCCGGGCCGGCAGCGGCCTGGGTTTTCCGCCCCCCGTCTCTCCCCTACTCACGAGTGAATCTTGGAACAAGAACCCCGGGTGTGTGCCCCGGGGGACAGGCCTCTTGGTTTCTGACCTGGGCGAAGGGTTCGGATTTTTTTGTCCCCAGGGCTAAAGCCTAGCAAGACACTAGGTGAAAAGATGGACAGGGCCCCGCTTTTTCCCCACTTGGGTCGTCGGTGTCTGGCGGCGACAGAGTGGGGGAAGAGCGGGCTGGGCGTGTGGCTTTCATCACAAAGCCAAGGAGGTGAAGCATGAAACCCAAGCGGAAAGGCAGCACAGTCCTCTCCCGTCGCAACTTCCTCGCCCGGGCCGGGGCGATGGCGGCCGGCGGGGTGGTGGCCGCCGGCAGCATGGCCACCCTCGCCCAGGCGAAGCCCACGGATCCCGGGCCCCTTCCCTGGCCCTGGCCCAAACTCGACCCGCAGGAGGCAGGAGAGAGGGCTTTTCGGCTCTACTTCGAGAAGGGTGGGTGAGGCACCGGCGCCTGGCTGGGGGTCCTCAGCTTGCTCAAAGAGAAGGTCGGGTTTCCCTACACCCTGTTGCCGGAGGACATGTTCCATCATGCGGCCGGAGGGTACGGAGGCCAGGGGACGCTGTGCGGCTCCCTCGGGGCCTGTGCCGCGATCATCAACCTCGTGGCGTTTGACGACAAGAAAACCCACTCGAAACTGGTGGCGGAACTGATTCACTGGTATTCGCAAACCAGCTTTCCGTCCAAGCGGTTCGATGCCATCGCGGACTACAAGGACCAGATTCAGACTGTGCCCAATTCTCCTCTCTGCCATGCTTCGGTGTCCGGCTGGATGATGGCGGCCGGGGCGTCCTACAAGGACAAGGAAAGGAAGAACCGCTGCGCGAAGGTCGCCGGCGACACCGTGTACCGCATGGTGGAAATGCTCAACCAGCACGTGGAAGGGAAGTACGTGATGGCGGGAGCCAAGATCAGGCCCGGAACGGAGCACTGCCTGAGCTGCCACGGCCCTAAGGCCGACAACAACCAGAAGGGCAGCATGAACTGCCTGAGTTGCCACGACGACCACACCAAATAGACCGGACCGGTTGTCCTTGAACGGCCCACCGAGGGGTCGGCGCTGCCGCGCCGGCCCCTTTTTTGGTACCCTCGGCAGGGCAACGGGGCGGCTTGGAGGTTGCGGAAGTCCTCCCCTGGGTACGTCGCGGCCGGGGAGGGTGCGAGCAACGGCTGGAGGGCGGCGGGAGCCTTCGCGAAAGCCGCACGGGCGGCTGCGGCTCGGGGCAACGGGACCAAGCAAGGGGATGGTGACGGCGGCGGGACGTGGGTCCCTCGGTGGTCGGATGCTGTGCTCACGCACGGCCGCAAGCCACTCCCATGCCCTCGCGATGGACGTGAGCGTTCACGTCGCCCCCGTGTTAGTGGCTGTCGAGCGCAACTCCCCACGGAAGAGGCCGGGACCAGGCCTGCGAGGGGTCCCGTTGCCGATCTGGAGGATCGACGGGGAACCATCATGCCCAAGGAACGCAATCCCCGCATGGAGCGGGAGCGGAAAACCATCGCGGCCATGATCCGGCTCTACTGCCGCGGCCACCACCCGGGGCCGGAGCGTCCCTGCGCCGAGTGCCGGGAGCTTCTCGCCTACGCCCTGGAGCGGCTCGACCGCTGCCCGTTCCAGGAGGGCAAGACCACCTGCGCCAACTGCCCGGTCCACTGCTACAAGCCCTCGATGCGCGACCGGGTCCGGGCGGTCATGCGCTACTCCGGCCCCCGGATGCTCCTTCGCCACCCGATCCTGGCCCTTCTTCATCTGTGGGACGGCCGCCGGAAGGAGCCCCTCCGGAGCCGGTGACGAGCCCGTGGGCCCAGTCCAGGATCGGCCGGACCCGATCGGCCAGGAGCGCCCGGGCCTCCCCGTAGGGGAGCCACCGGAACTCGTGGTGCTCCGGCCGACCCAGCTCCGGGCTCACCGGAAGCCGCACCTCCCCCTGGGGCGCCTCGGCCAGGTAGTACCGGGCCACCTTGCCCCGGCCGTAGGGGGGCGTCTCCCGAAACTCCTTCCCCCACCGGAAGACGAACGTCGCGAGCCCGGTCTCCTCCCGGGCCTCCCGGAGCCCCGCGGCCAGGGGGTCCTCCCCCGGCTCGACCTCGCCCTTGGGGAAGTCCCAGTACCGGTAGGCCCGGAGCAGCAAGTAGCGGGGCCCCTCGGGGAAATGCCGCACCGGCACGATGCCGGCGGAGAGGACGCGTGGCTTCATGGGACCCTCCCGGGGACCGGCGGCGGCCCCGTCGGGCACCCTTGCCCGGAACCGCCGGATCAGCAAAGATCGCCTCGTCAGTGGGTTGGGCTCCGCGGAATCATGCCTCCGCGGGACCCCCCGCGTCCACCTGACGTTCGCGAGGCGGCCAAAAGCATTTGGGATTCCGGCGTTATCGCCTCTGCCACTCTGTTGCAGCGGCCGCCGTATCGGGGGCCAGAATTCAGAGGTCAGAGAACCCCCTGTCCTCTGTCTTCTGTCCTCTGGCACCTGACACGGGCCCGTCGCACCCGGTTCGGGGGGACGGTGGTTTCGGGATCACGGCCTTGCCCACACCGCCGCAGTACGCCAAAATCCCGCCGGGATCGGCCCCACCGAGCGTTCTACCGTGAAACCGAGGAAACGCCATGCCCGTCAAGCTGGACGACCTGCACGAGGCCTACGTTTTCGTGGAAAGCTCCGGATTTGTCGAACACCTCGCGTTCGTGCACCGGCCCACCGGCGCCATCTGGTTCTGGAGCGAGGATCTCGGCTGGCTCGACGAAGACGGCCCCGAGGGCATCGAGGACCCGGGTCGCTTGGGCGAAGACTACGTTCCCGTGCCCGGCCGCCACGAGCTCGCCCTGGGGAGCCGACTGGTGAGGGAGTTCGTGGATCGCCGGATCCCCGAGGAGGCGGGTCGCGTCGCCGCGTTCTTCCGCCGCAAGGGGGCGTACCGTCGGTTCAAGGCGTTCTTGGAGGAACGGGGGCTCCTTGACGACTGGCATCGGTTCGAGGAGGAGGCCCAGAAGGAGGCCCTCCGGGCCTGGGCGGAACGCGAGGGGATCGAGCTCCTGGAGGAGTAACGAATTCCCGGATCGGCCCGGCGCTACAGGTCCACCCGCTCCCGCTCCACCAGCCACCCCGCGATCTCCTCCCGGAGCGCCAGGGTGTCGGCCGGATCACGCCGGAGGATCCCCGGGAGCCCCGCCAGGGCCTCCCGGTCGCCCAGGTGGACCAGGGTCTCCTCGGCCAGCGATGCGGCCCAGCGGACGGCCTGCTCCACCGTAAGCCGGGCCGCCGCCAGGGGGATCGCGGCCCGCGCCTCGCCGTTCGCCCGCACCGCCTTCTCGGCCCGCAGCACCGCCGATTCCGCCTGGAGCGCGAGAAGGGCGAGGTCGGCGATCCGCAGGTCCACCGCCTGGTCCCCGGCGTCCCAGCCCGCCCCGAGCACCAGGAGGGCGAGGGCCTTGAGCCCCTCCACGAGGCGCCGCTCCCCGGCCAGGGGGCCCTCGGCCATGCCCGGGACCGGCCCTTCGCCCCGGCCGAGGGCGGCGCGCACCTCGGCGATCCGCCGCTCCAGGGGGAGCTCCCCGGCCCCGGCGCGCCGCTTGAGCAGGGTCGGCGCCAGGATCCGGTTGATCTCGTTGGTGCCCTCGTAGATCCGGTTGATCCGGCTGTCCCGGTAGTAGGCCTCCACCGGGTACTCGGCGCAGTACCCGTATCCCCCCAGGCACTGCACGGCCTCGTCGGCCACGAAATCAAGGGTCTCGGTCCCCAGCACCTTCACCAGGGCGCACTCGATCGCGTACTCCTCGATAGACCGGAGCTCGCCCTCGCCGTGATCGTCGCCGCCTCGGGCCACCAGGGCGTCAATGAGGCCCACGGTGCGGTACACGGCCGCCTCGGCCGACCAGATGCGGGCGTACATCTCGCCGAGCTTCTCCCGGATGGCCCCGAACTCGGCGATCGGGCGGCCGAACTGCCTGCGCTCCAGCGCGTAGGCCAGGGCCTGCTCCAGCGCCCGCTTGGCCGCCCCCACGGCCACGGCCCCCAGCTTGAACCGGCCGATGTTCAAGATGTTGAAGGCGATCTTGTGGCCCCGGCCCACCTCGCCGAGCACGTTGTCGGCCGGCACCACCACGTCATCCAGGTGCACGCCGCAGGTCGTGGCGCCGTGGAGCCCCATCTTTCGCTCGTCGGGGCCGAAGGTGAGCCCCGGGGCGCCCCGGTCCACCAGGAACGCCGTGAAATGCCGGCCGTCCACCTTGGCGAACACCGTCAGCACGTCGGCGATCCGGGCGTTGGTGATGAACTGTTTCGTGCCCGTGAGCCGGTAGGACCGCCCGTCGGGCGAGGGCACGGCCCGGGTCCGGATGGCCAGGGCGTCGGACCCGGCCGTGGGCTCGGTGAGCGCGTAGCAGCCCAGGAGGCTCCCGTCCCCGAGGCCGGGGAGATACCGGCGCTTTTGGGCCTCGGTGCCGTAGTAGACGAGGGGGAGGCTCCCGATCCCGGTCTGCACCAGGGCCGTGATCTGGAACGACGCCTGCCCCGAGAGGTTCTCGGCGATCAGGGCCGAGGTGGCCTTGTCGAGCCCGAGCCCCCCGTAGGCCTCCGGCACGTCGGCCATGAGAAGCCCCAGCTCCCCGGCCTTCCTCAGAAGCGCCCGCAGGAGATCGAGATCCTTCCCCTCGATCCGCCCCGACAGGGGAATCACCTCGTTCTCCATGAACGAGCGGGCAGTGCGGGCCATCATGCGCTGCTCGGCCGTGAAGTCCTCCGGCGTGAAGGTCTCGGCCGCGTCCCGGTGTTCCAGGAGGAACGCGCCCCCGGCCAGGAGGCGCGCGTCGTGATCGTTCGGCTGCATCGGTCCGTCTCCTCATCCCGCGGGGGCCCGGCCGGCCTCCCGCTCCAGATTGAGCACCGCCACCGCCGCCAGCACGAGCGCCCCGCCCGCGAGCCGGCCGGCGCCCAGGGCCTCGCCCAGCACGGCAAAGGCGATCGCCGCCGCCGACACCGGCTCCAGGAGCGCCACGATGCTCGCCCGGGTGGCCCGGACCCGCTCGATCCCCACGAAGTAGAGCCCGAAGGGAACCAGCGTGCCCATCAGGGCCACGTAGGCGATGAGCCCCCACTGCCCGGGGGAGTACCCGGCCCGGAGGTAGTGGAACGGCGGGTACAGAAGGTGCAACGTCACGGCGGCGAACGCCAGAGCGTAAACGAGGGCGGTCCAAGGGGGCACCCGGGCCATGACCCGCTGCCCCAGGAGGCTATAAGCCGCGAAACACACGGCCGAGGCGAGCCCGGCGGCAACCCCGAGCCCGTCCATGCGGGAGAGATGGATTCCCCCGCCCCCCACCACGAGGTAGGCTCCCCCCAGCGCGAGCACGAGGGCCGCCAGCTTCGCCCGGGTGGCCCGCTCGGCCCCGGTCCCGACGGCCACGGCGGCGATCAGCGCCGGCGCCAGGTACTGGAGCAGGATCGCGGCGGCCACCTCGATCCGGCTGATGGCGTAGAAATAGGTCACCTGCACGAAGGCCAGGGCCCCGCCCCCGAGCAGGGCGACCCAAGGCCACTCGGCCCGCGGGAGCCGCAGGGGCGCGCCCCGGAGGCCCAGGGCCAGGAACCCCACCACGGCCCCCAGGGTGGCCCGCATCTGCACGAGGGCCAGGGGCTCCACCCCGTCCCGGAACAGGGCCTTTCCTGCCACCCCCGACGAGGCCCACAGCACGGCGGCCGCCGCCACGGCGGAGTACCCCCATCCCTCCCGGTTCGGTTCTCGCGTTTCCATGACCCACCCCCCGAAAGAAACGCCCCGGGCCGTGGGGCCCGGGGCGCAGGGTTCCGAGCGGTCGGAACGGGACCCGTTAGTCCTCGAGCCAGCTGTGGGAGTAGAGCACGTCGCCGTTCAGCACCTTGAAGGTCTTATAGAGCACCTTCTCGGTGTCGTTCGTGGGCTGGACGTCCTCGCCCTTCATGAGCTTGCCGATGTACTCCACCTGGTCCATCCGCTCGCCGCGGCAGATCGCCATCATCTCGGAGTCGTAGGAATCCACGATGGCCGACTCCTGGCCCAGGTGATAGAGCATCATCAGGTACACCCGGTTCAGGATGGGCCGGAGCTCGTTGGGGGCGCCGTTGGACACGTTGGAAAGCCCGCAGGTGTTCGTTGCCCCGGGGATGATGTCCTTCACCATGGGCAGGAACTCCATGTAGGCCTTCACCTGGTTGATGTCCACCGAGACCGGCAGAACGATCGGGTCCACCCAGTACCGGGCGTGGTCGATGCCGAGCTCATCGCCCATGGCCATGATGGTGGTGAGCGCCACGGCCCGCTCGCTGGCGTCCCGCGGAATCCCCTCCTCGCTCATGGTCAGCGCCACGAAGTCCGCATCGTACTTCTTCACGAGCGGCAGCCGCTCCTGCATGCTCTGGGGCTGGGCCGAGATGGAGTTGATGAGCGCCCGCTCGTTGCACACCTGCAGACCCGCCTCCACGGCGGCGGTGTTCGTGGTGTCCAGCGCGAGCCGGACGTCCTTCTTGACCTCCTGCACGGTCTCGACGAGCCAGCGCATCATCTCGTCGCCGGCCTTCCGGGCCGGGCCCAGGTTCAGGTCCAGCATGTCGGCGCCGGCCGCCAGCTCCTCCTCGGCCATCTTCTGGATCGGGCCCTTGTTCTTCTCGCGGATCGCGGGCCCGATCGTCTTGCTCATGATGTTGATGCTCTCGGCAATCGTGAAGATCTTCATCACTTCCCTCCAACGGTGAAAGGCCCGGCGGCGCCGGCGGCGCCCCCGGCCGGCCTTACTTGTTCTGGGCCACGTAGTCCTTGAGGAACTTCGGAATGTCGGCCGCCTCGCGGGTGCCGATCACCACCTCCCAGCCCTCGCCCAGCTCCTCCTGGAGCTCGCCGGAGATCTGGGCCACGTAGCCCGGGATGATGATCTTGCGATGGTTCACCTTCTCGGTGATCCCGCTCTTCTTGATGAACGGGGCGATGGCGTCGGCCACGAACTTCCCGGCCGACCAGGCGGTCAGCACGCTCATGCCCTCGGTGTCCATGATCAGGAGCCAGGTGGGCACGCGGCTCGCCTCGACCTCGGCGCTCACCACGAAGTAGGTCAGGGCGAAGTTCGTGGTGATGATGACGGGGCTGTCCGGGCCGGGGTTGTTGATCTCGTAGATGCCCTGGTCCATGGTCATGGGCCGCTGCGGGTCGGTGTAGATGTTGAGCCGGTTCACCAGCAGCGGGTAGGTCACGGCCGGGTCCAGGGTGCTCAGCACCACGGCGCCGGCGTACTTGTCGATGAGGAGCGCGGCGTAGGTGGCCTGGAGCTCCACGTGGTCGGTCATGGCGCAGGGGAACGCGATCGTGGGGAACCCGAAGGGCCGGAACTTCTTGTCCAGGGCGGCCCGCCGGATCCCGATGTTCGCGGTCACGGTCTCCCGGATGCCCTTCCACCCGGTGTCCAGAAGCGCCTCCTTGAGGCCCGCCGCCACGATCTTCTCGCCCACGGCCGCGAGGTCGTCGAGGGTGTCGCCCTTGGCCACCGGCACGGCGCCCACCTCCTTGGCGAAGGCGATGAGCTCGTCGGCGTTGTCCTTGGTGACCGGGTGGATCGCGAACTTCTTGCCCTTCAACGCCTCGGCCGCGGCCTTCAGGGTGGCCACGTCCTCGGAGGACACGATGATCCCCTTCTCGGTGGCGCCGCCGACCTTGTTTACAAGTTCCAGGAACGAGCCCTGGTCCTTCTTCTGGTCCCAGAGGAACGCCCAGTTGGGGGCCAGGATCTTGCCCACCCGCTCGAAGCTCTGCTCGTTCAGGAGTTTGAGCTGGGCGTCCACGTGGTCGGCCGGCTGGTCGTTCGTGAGCGCCACCACGATGGCCGTGGGGTTCACGAAGGTCTTCTCGTGGCGGTACTTCACGGTCTCGCCGCCCACCTTCCAGGCCGCATCGCCCTGGCCCAGGGTGACCTCCCGGATCGGCGGGGCGCTGGCCTCGGAGAGTTTGGCCTTCGACTCCTCGCTCACGTAGGGGCACTTCTCGAGTTCGGCCTTCCCGGCCGCCAGCTTCATGGCGAAGGCAAGACAGGTGGGCTCCCCGCACTCCTTACAGTTGGTCTGGGGGAGCAGCTTGTAGATCTGAATTCCCGTGAGTCCCATGATCCCTAACTCCTTTCGTCAATGCGCAGCCCGCGCAAATCGTTGAATCACGAACCGGCCGGGGGGAGGGCACCGGCCCTCCCCCCGGCCGCCGCCTTACATCATGGGCTCCATCTCGAGGGCGGGATGGCCCACCTTCTGCATGAACTCCATCACCTCTTCCTCGGTGGTGGCGTCCTCCTCGGTGGCGATCTTGTCGTAGAGGTCGGGCACGCCCTCCTCCTCGCCCCGCTTCTGGATCACCTCTTTGAGGGCCTCCTTGAGGTGCTTGGGCATCCAAGCGAGCCGCTTGATGCCGCCCTCGGCCGAGATGAACTTCTTCGAGCCAATGTAGAACTTCGAGATCCCCACGAAGCCCGGGGTCTGGGCCCCGCCGCCCACCGACCCGGCCAGGGTCGAGAACGGCATGCCGCAGGGGGTCATGCCCGGGTAGTCCCGGTCCACCACCATCACCGCGTTGGCCATGGGCAGGAGCACCACGATGGCCTCGAAGCACCCGCAGGAGGTCATGGGGTCGACCATGAGGGAGTAGGCGCTAAACGAGCTCACCGCCTCGTGGGAGTTCTGGTACACGTACTCGTTTACGCCGCTCCACTGGCCGAGCCGTTCGTCGATGGTCTCCCCCTTCTTCACCGGCTGGTTCGGGCCGGTGGGGTTGATCTCGTAGGCGGCCTTGCCGTCGAGCCAGTTGTAGGCGCCGCACAGACCCGGCCGCTCGGGGCTGATCACGCACACGTGGTCCGGGGCGAACGACTGGCACAGGAGGCAGGAGTAGAACGTGTCCACGCTCTCGTCGGTCATGGCGCCGAGGCGCGACTCCCGCTCGCGGTAGGTCTTGCGGGCCTCCTCGATGAGCTCTTTGACCTTCTCGGGCTCGGTGTAGATCTTGACCTGGACCTTGTCCAGGATCTTCCCGAACTCGTTGTGGAACTTGGCGTGGAGGATCGTGCCGAAGTGCTTCAGGCGGAACCCCGCCTCGTAGGCCTTCTTGGAGATCCGCATCCACAGGATGTCACGCTGCCCGATGTGGAGCACGCCCTCGGCGCCGTTCAGGAGGTGATGGATCTGCCGCTCCAGGATCGGCTCGAAGTCGGGCTGCATGTTCCGGCCGGCCACCTCGACCCAGATGCCGATCGGGTAGGTCTTGCCCACCTCCATCTGGTCCAGGTCGGGTCCGATGACCTCGAACTTGCCGTCCTCCACCTGGTCGAGGTCGAGCATCCGGCAGAACTCGAACCCGTCGGCCTTGGGCCCGCCGAGCTCCACCTGCATGGCGTCGCGGCCGATCCGCTCGCCCTCGAAGGCCGGAGAGTAGGAGACCGGGATGTCGATCTTGGAGATCTGGATCTTGAGGCCCCGCACCTCGATGGCCTTCGACACGATCTGGTCGTGGGGCACGTTGGAGACCACGTGCTCGTAGGTGCAGATCCCGGTGACCAAGATCTCGGGGATGTCGGAGTCCGCGATGGTCGGGAAGCCGTAGTTGATGGCCCCGGCCGCGGCCGCATACCACTCGTCCGTGACCTCGCCCAGCGCCAGCACGAACGCGAAGATCCGGTTCTTGTTGTACCGGAGGATGCCCCGGTAGTCGCCCGGCTTCACGCCCCCGAAGGCCATGGCGGCCCGGGTGGCAAACCCGACGGCGTGGATGGCGGCCGAGGTGTCCCGGCCGAAGGGCACAAGCCGGGTGGGCCAGCCCACTTGCACGCCGGCCTCCACGAGCTGCTCGGCAAAGGTCTTGCCGTTGTGCTCCGAGGCCATGAACACGTAAATGCCCTTCTCCTGGAGCTCCTTGGCGATCTTGACCGCGGTCTCGTTGTCGGGCGCCGCGCCCACGACGGCCGCGAACCCGGGGGCCGAGCCGTCCACGAACTCGACGCCCCGTTTCCGCATGATCACGTCGTCGGCCGCGCCGAGCCAGATGTTGTCCTCGGTGGGCTCCTCACCCGTGACGTAGGGGATCGGGTCCTCGAGGTACTTCAGCGCCTCCTCCATGTCGTAGGCGAACAGGGTCGCCATGCCGGCGTCGAGGGCGTGGCCCAGGTAGGGCACCCAGAGCTTGTCCTCGACCTGGGGCGGCAGGAGCTCCCGGCACTTGGCCAGAACCGGCTTCATGTCGGCGAGCTTCTCCACCTTGTGGCCCAGGATGCCGTAGATCACGGGCAGGTAGTACCCGGTGTTGGGGAGCTTGACCTCTTTGTCCTCGCCGAACTTGGCGATGGCGTCGTTGACCTTCTTCTCCACGCGGTCCACGATGGCGTGGGCCCCGCGGATCGCGGCAGCAGCGATAATCCTCGACATCTCGTTGACCTCCCTCGGTTAGACTTCGAGCTGACGGCGGGCTTCCATGTCGAAGAGCACCCGCTCCTTCTTCTTGTGGATCCCCAGGGCCTCGCGCTTCTTGTTGATGTGGTCGATCATCAGCGCCGCCATCTTGTGCGGGTCCGCCTCGAACGCCCACTTCCCGCCGAGATCCTCCTCGATCCCGCCGAAGATGTACTCCGCCCACTTCGTGCCCTCGATGACCGGGAACGTCACCCCAAACACCGTGAACACCCCGCTCGCCACGAAGTAGTGCCCGATCGCGATCGCCTTCTCGCTCATGTACTCCGGCGCCGCCCCCGCCACCGGCAGGTCCGAGATGTCGTCCCCCAGACCGCCCGTCTT
>NZ_BAAHFQ010000005.1:0-59908 GCF_054681715.1 Deferrisoma sp. | reverse complement strand
GCCCTGGAGGGCATCGCCCGCAACCCCGCCGCCAGCGGTAAGCTGGTGACCCCGATGATCATCGGCCTCGCCATGATCGAGTCGCTGGTGATCTACGCCCTGGTCATCGCCCTGATGATCGTGCTGAAGCTGTAGGAGGCCGTTTTCTCCTATCGGCTTCTTCATCTCGGTTCGGTTCGAGGGCAGGGAGAGTTTTCCCTGCCCTTTTTGTTTGCCCCGAGGGCGGCCTCGACGGCCCCCAGGAGGTCGGAGAGTCGGTAGGGCTTGGGCGCCGTGGCGCAAAACCCGTACGCCTCGGGCCGGGCGAGGACCGGGTCGTTGGCGTACCCGCTTGAGGCGATGGCCCGCACCTCGGGGTCGAGGTCCCGCAGGGACCGAAGCGTCTCGAGGCCGCCCTTCCCCCCGGGCACGGTGAGGTCCAGGATCACCACGTCGAAGGGCCGGCCCCGGTCGAAGGCCTCGCGGTACAGCGCGACGGCCTCGTCCCCGTCCCGGGCGGTTTCCACCTCGAACCCCTCCATGTCGAGGAGGTCGGCCGCGGCGTCGAGGATCATCTCCTCGTCGTCCATGAGGAGAACCCTCACCGGGCGGTCTGCCTGCGGTGTCTCGGGTTCCGCCGTCTCCGGCGTCTCGGCTTCCCGAACCGATGCCCCCGCGGCCGGCAGCCACACCCGCACCTCGGTGCCCCGGCCGGGTTGGGAGTCGAGTTCGATCCGGCCCCCGTGCCGGGTCACCACCGAATAGGCGGTTGTGAGCCCCAACCCGGTGCCGTCCGGCTTGGTCGTGAAATAGGGGTCGAACACCCGGGGAAGCACCTCGGGGGGGATGCCCTTGCCCGTGTCCGCCACGGTCACGAGGACCCCGGGTTGCCCGGAGGCGTCCGGGGCCGGGGCGGGTTCCAGGGCGATCCGGATCGCGCCCCTGTTCCCCATGGCCTGGGCGGCGTTGAGCACGAGGTTTTGCACCACGTGGGCCAACTGGTGGGGATCGGCCTCCACGGCGGGCAGGTCGGGCGGGGCGGAGAACTCATAGGCCACGGAGGAACCCGCCAGGGCGAACCGGGCCGTCTCGTCCACCAGGGAGGCGAGATCGATCGTCTGCTTCCGGGGTTCCCCGCCCTTCGCGAAGGTGAGGAGTTGGTGGGTCAGGCCCTGGGCCCTCACGGCGGCCTCCTGGGCCGTGGCGAGCCGCTCCCGGGCGGGGTGGTCCGTGGGCAGGGAGCGGGCCGCGAGTTCCAGTTGCCCGAGAATCCCGGCCAGGACGTTATTGAAGTCGTGGGCGATCCCGCCGGCCAGCACCCCAAGCGATTCTAATGTCTCCCGTCGCCGCCGCTCCTCCTCGGCCCGGCGCAGCGCCGTCACGTCCCGGAAGATCCCCCGGGTGGCCACCGGCCGGCCGTTTTCCCACACCCAGTTCACCGCCCCTTCCGCCTCGATCCGGCGGCCGTCCTTGGTCCGGAACGCCACCTCGATGCGCCGGTTCTCGCCCGCGGGTGTGGGATGGGCCAGCAGGCTGCGGCAGTGTTCGATGTAGCCGGGATCGAGCGCGTCGAAGATGCGCATGTGTTGGAGGTCGGCGTCGGCGTAACTGAGGGTTTTCTTCCACGTCCGGTTCACGTAGAGAATCCGCCCTTCGGGGCTCACGCTCAGGATGAGGTCGCTTGCGTTGTCGAGAAAGTCCTGGAGCCGCTCCTCCCGTTCCGCGATCTCCCGGTGGGCCCTCACCCGCTCGGTGATGTCCAGGTAGATCAGGACCACGTGGTCGGCCTGCCCGGTTTCGTCGAACACAGGGCTCGCGAACACTTCGTAGGCCCGGCCCTCCCGCTGCCATCGGGGGTGGCGGACCGGCCGTCCCGTCTTGAGGGCCCGGAGGGCCGAGCAGCCCAGGGCGGGGGGACGGGCACGCCCGCAGAGGGCTTGGTAACAGGGGATGTCCTGGCGGCCGGTCGGGTTGATGCAAAACAGACGTTTGGCCGCGGGGTTCGAGGTGCGGATCCGCAGGTCCTGGTCCACCATCACGATGGCCACCGAGGCATACTCGAAGATGGCGGCGAGTTCCGCGTAGGCGAGGTGCAGCCGGGCGTTTGTGTGCTTGAGGTGCTCCATCACCTGGGCGAACGCGCCCGCCACCGTGCCGATGGGGTCCAGCTCGAGGAGGTGCTCCTCGTCGAGTTCCTCGGGGCGCAGGGGGGCCGTGCCGATCACGCCCAGGAGTTCGTTCGTCTTCTCCCGCACGTAGGCGAGCAGGCGCTCGTGACGTCGGGCGGGGTCTTGGGAGTCCCGGGGCTCGGCCATGGTCTACTCCCGTTTGGCCTGGATCGTGATGCGAAACGAAGCCCCATCGGGCTCCACGGCAACGTCATAACCCATGGCCCGGGCCGAACCGGGCACCGTGGCGGTGGCATCCCGGTAGTCGGTGTGCACCACGAGCCGGACCTCGCCCGCCCGGAGGCGTTCTTTGAGGCGGTTCATCTCCCGCAGGGTGACGAGGAGGGTCGAGGGACAGATCTGTCCCCGGACGTCGATCACGTGATCGCGGGGCGGTTGGTGGTTCATGGGGAGGCCTCCTGGGCTCTCGCGGCGGCGGGGTTTGACAGCACCACCCACGAGACGAGGATCCGGGTTCCGAGCCAGGTTCCGGGGAGGAGCCCGGCCACGAACACGAGGCTTTGCAGGGCGAGGATCGGCACCCCGCCCCAGAGGTGCCACACGTTGCACCCGGCGCCCATGCGGGCCCCGATCCCCATGAGGCCGCCCCCGACGATCGCCGAGACGTACTGGCGGGCCGGGGCCCTCAGCCGGAGCCGCCACTCCCCGGCAAGCCGCGCCGAAAGGCCCGCGCCGGCCAGGATGCCGGCGATGATCGGCCCCTGGAGGAGGGCCACGCCGTCCCAGCGGGGCCCGGGGCCTCCGACGAGGGGAAGGTCGGCCCAGGCTAGCCGGAACGACAGCGGCGCCGCCCGGAAAAACTCGTTGGCGGCCACGTGCGCCGGCGCGAGCCATGACTCGGCGGCGGCCGCCAGTTTCGTGTAGGCGGTGGTCACCCCGATCGGCACCCCCGACACCGCGCACACGGCCGCGCTGATCCCGCTCAAACTCAAGGCCGCGGCCAGGGGGGAAACCCCCCCGGGCACGGAAAACGGCCGGGAAAGTTCCCCTCGGCGCCACCACCGCCACGCCCACCCCAGGAGGGCGGCTGTGAGCGGCAGGACGAGGGCCCACGGGGGAAGGCCGAGCGCCTGGGGCAGGGTCACGGCGTCGCCCCCCACCCTGGTGGGCGCGGCGACCCGGGTCCAGAACGGGTGAAATTCGGCGTAGAGCCCGCTTCCCCCGAGGATCCCGAGGAAGGCGGCCAGGTGGAGCCCCCTGCCCTGGGCCACCTTGTAAAGCGTGCCCACCACACACCCGCCGGCGAGCACCATGCCGACGCCGAAGAGGACCCCCCCGGCCGCACCGGCCAGGTGGGCCGGGCCCAACAGGGGAAAGGGGTAGGCGGAAAGGAGCCCCGCCGCCCGAAGGGCCTCGAACAGAAGGGCCGTCACGGCGATGCCCACGACCAGCGTGCGGGTCAGCACGCGGTCCCCGAACAGGAACGGGTCGCGCAGGGCGGCCACCAGGCAGTAATCGGCCCGGTGGAACAGCGCCCCGGCTGCGACGCCTAGCACGAAAAGGCTTCCTGCGAGAGTGACCGGCGTCATACGCCCCTTCCAAGGATCTTCGGCTAGGCGGCTGGCTGCTTGGCAGCTAGGCGGCTAAGAACATTCGGGATCCCGACATCATCGCGCCGGCCAACCCGTGGGAGCGGCTGCCGTATCAGGGGCCGGAATTCAGAAGACAGAAGTCAGAGCACCCCCTGTCCTCTGTCGTCTGTCCACTGACTCCTGACACGGTCGCCGGTCTGCGGCCTCCGGTCCTCTGTTCCAGGAGGTCTACCGGAGTTTCCACCTTTGCGCAGACCCGATTGCCCGTAAGGTACCGCTACTTGTGCTGCATGTGAAGGTCGGCACGTTCGGTGGCGTCCTTGAGGCGGAATCCCGGTTTTGGTGCTCAAGGCGAGCATTCGAGAAAAAAGAGGGCGACCCATGGTGGGTCGCCCACGGCGAAAGGGCTCCGGCGCCGCGGTTCGGAAGGAGGGCGCCTCAGCCGAGGTCCCGTGAACCCTTTCTCAAAACTCCACGGCGAGTTGGGCCGTGAGGGTGTCGGCGGAGTCGGTTTCGGGTTCGAAGTCCTCGTCGAAGGCGGCGTGGAGGTACTCGAGGGCGAGGCTCACCTGCTCCCAGGGGCTCCAGGACACGACTGCGCCGGTCTGGAGCCGGGGGAAGCCGGCGAGATCCCGGCTCCCGGCGAGGCGGGCGGCGACCTCCACGGTCGGCCGGACGTCCCAGGCGGCTTCCAGGTTCCAGGTGAGGGGGCGGTCGCCGGACCCGTCGGCGTCTTCGTCGAGGTCGGCCCGGTCAAAGGCCCCGAGGGAGCCCAGGAGTTCCCCGGAGAGCTCGAACGGCCCCGCCGCGATGACGGCGTAGGCGCTCCAGCCGGCCACCCGGTCCCTGTACTCCGGGAGGAGATCCGCGTCGGTGTCGGCGAGGTCCGACAGGAGGCTTGCCCCGAGTTCCACGCCGTCCAGGGGCCGAAGGACCGCGCTCACGCCCCAGTCCTTCACGTGATCCTCCTCGGCCTGGCCGGCGGCGTTCACCTTCTCGGCGTCGCCGTTCATGGCGAAGAGCGACAGCGTGAACCGGTCGTGGTCGTACCCGATGAGAACGGCGGTTTCCCGGGTTTCCCCGAGCTCCAGTGTGAGGGGGTCGGAAACGAAGTGGCTCGGGAACGCTCCGAAGGGCACGTACTGCCTGCCGAACCGGCCGAACCAGGCGCCCCGGCGGTAGTCCAGGGTGGCCTCGTCCACCTCGACCCCTTCGGTCTCGTCCTCTTCGTACAAGAGAACCAAGGTGGCGCTCAGGTTCTCGTGGATCGCGGCCTCGAAACCCAGTTGGGCCGTGGCCAGCACGAGGTCGCTCGCCGCCTCGTCATCCCCGGAACGGGCGTCCCGGCGTTCGTAAGAGGCTTCGACCTCGAGGAGCCCTGAAAGGGAAAGGCGGTCGCCGATCCGTGTGCCGACCCCGGCGGCCTTCTTTTCTTCGAGCGTGTGATAGAGTTCGGCGTTTCGCTTTTCCAACGCCTCCACCCGCTCTTCCAGCGTGGCAGCCGGCGACAGGGCGGGGGGCAGGGCCAGGATGGCGCACAGGCAAAGGGCACGGCAGCGCATGATGTCTCCTCCTTCTGGAATTTCCAAGGTTTCCGGCCGCACGGGTGCCCACCCGCCGAAGGGGGCGGAGGGGGAACCGAGGGCCGAAAGCGGGGGAAAGGAACGGGGGCCGGGCGGAGGGCCCGGCCCCGGGTCAGTCCGAAGGCCGGATCAGGTCGGGGAGTTCGCCGCGGTCCGGCCCTTTCTTCGCAGGGCGAACCCGAGACCCAGGGCCGCGGCCAGGGTGAGGAGGCCGCCCACGATCCCCGAGACGCTCGTGCCGGGGTCCACGGCGGGCCAGGCCTCGGATCCGGAGGCCTCCCCGCCCGCCTCGGGTTCCTCGGCGGGGCCGGGCAGGCTGTAGTCGGGCAGGAACGAGAGCTTCTCCTGGAGGCGGGCGAGCGCACCGTGGACGCCGTCGGCCGGGGCCGGGAGTTCCTCGGACCCGGTCACCTTGGCCAGCGACCACTCCAGGCCGTCGGGGTGGGCCGAGGCGAACCACGACAGGGCCCCGCCGACCACGAGGGCGGCCACGCCGAGGGCCACCAGGAGCCGGCGATGCCCGGCGGCCGACCGGGGAGCGTCGGGGGCGAACAGGCCGGGCTCGGCCCGGCGGGCGAAGTTCACGACCGCGGCGGTGACCAGGCCCTCCCCCACGCCGATGGCGAGATGGATCGGGAGTATGAGCGCGGCGAACTGGCCGAAGGAAAGCTCGGTGATGCCCGAGGCGATGGTCTCCACCACCACCCCCAGGACCCCGAGCTCCAGGCCCACCACGGCGCCTGCGAGGCTTGCGAGGCTCAGGCGCACCGGGGAGGGTCGGTCGCCGGCGAGCGGCCGGAAGACCAGGGGGTAGGCCACGAAGCAGGGAAACACCCCCAGGTTGAAGATGTTGGCCCCCAGGGCCAAGAGCCCGCCGTCCGCGAAGAAGAGGGCCTGGACCGCCAGCACCGAGGCGATGGTGAGAAAGGCGGCGTGGGGCCCCAGGAGGATCGTGAGGAGGAGGCCCCCTCCGATGTGACCGCTCGACCCGGTGCCCGGGATGGTGAAGTTGATCATCTGGGCCGCGAACACGAAGGCGCCCAGCACCCCCATGAGCGGCACTTTGCGGTCGTCGGCCTCCTGTTGCACCCTGCGGGCGCAGTAGACCGTGGTGGCGGCCGTGGCGGCCCACATCGCGCCGCCGACTCCGGGGGACAGAAGGGCATCGGCCATGTGCATCGGGGATCCTCCTGTGTTATGGTTTCTGCAATCGTGGCACCGAACGCTACCCGTCCCCGGGGCTCGTGTCAACAAAAAAATATTCGTGCTACCGTAGTCCTTAGAGCGTGCCACGAGGGCGGGCGGTCATGGAGGCGGAGGCATCCGATGGGAGAACTGGTTCGGTTCGGGATCTCGATGGACGAGCAACTTTTGGGTCGGTTCGACGAGCTCATCGCCCGCAAAGGGTACGCGAACCGGTCGGAGGCGATCCGCGACCTCATCCGAAACGCCCTGGTGGAGGACCAGTGGAGCCGGGGGGACGAGGAGACCGTGGGAACGGTGACCCTGGTCTACGACCACCACGTGCGCGACCTCGCGGACAAGCTCACCGAGCACCAGCACGACCACCACGACGCCATCATCTCAGCCCTGCACGTGCACCTGGACCACGACCACTGCCTCGAGGTGGTGGTGGTGCGGGGGCCGGCCGAGCGGGTGCGGCGCCTGGCCGATGAGCTGATCGGCACCAAGGGCGTGAAGCACGGGAAACTCGTGACCACCACCACGGGGCGGGGCATCGCCTGACCATGGCCCGCATCGAGGACGCGGTTCTCGACCTGGGGCGGCTCGACCGGCTGGCCTACGCCGACACCCCGGTGCACCGGCTCGACCCCCGGGCGAAGATCCTGGCCACGGTGGTCTACCTGGTGGCCGTGGTGTCCCACGGCAAATACGAGGTGTCGGCCCTCCTGCCCTTCGCCGTGTTCCCGGTGGTGCTGGCGGCCCGGGCCGGGCTGCCGGCCGGGTACCTCCTGCGGAAGCTCCTTCTGGTGGCGCCGTTCGCGGTGCTCGTGGGGGCCGCGAACCCTTGGCTCGACCGGGCCCCGCTTCTCCAGTTGGGCCCCGTTACGGTGACGGGCGGGTGGGTGAGCTACGCCTCGATCCTGGTGCGGTTCGCGCTCACCATCGGGGCCGCGCTGGTGCTCGTGGCCACCACCGGCTTCTACGGGGTGTGCCTGGGGCTCCAGCGGCTGGGCACGCCGCGGGTCATGGCCGTGCAGCTCCTTCTGCTCTACCGCTACCTCTTCGTTTTGGCCGGGGAGGCCCTGCGGCTCGTGCGGGCCCGGAACCTCCGGCGCTTCGGTAGGGGCGGGGCCGGCGTGGGGGTGTACGGAAGCCTCGTGGGCAGTCTGCTCTTGCGAACCCTGGGGCGCGCCCGGAGGATCCATACGGCCATGCTGTGCCGGGGGTTCACGGGAGAGTTTCGCACGATCCGGGACCTTCGGTTCCGGCCGACCGACTGGGCGTTCCTGGTGGGCTGGTCGGCCGTGTTCGCCCTGTTTCGGTGGGTCCATCTGCCCCGCCTGCTGGGCAGCCTCTTCACCTGACCGCGTACGCATCATCGGGACGCCATGAGCCATCACATCGTCGAAGTGTCGGATCTCCGGTTCGCCTACCCCGACGGCACCCAGGCCCTCCGGGGCGTGTCGTTTCGGATCACCCATGGGGAGTCGGTGGCCGTGGTGGGCGCGAACGGGGCCGGGAAGTCCACCCTGCTCCTGCACCTGAACGGCGTGCTCGTCCCCCAGGCGGGCGACGTGCGCATCGGGGAGGTGCCGCTCACCCGCTCCACCCTGCCCGAGGTGCGGCGCACCGTCGGCATGGTGTTCCAGGACCCGGACGACCAGCTCTTCATGCCCACGGTGTACGAGGACGTGGCGTTCGGGCCCCTCAACCTGGGGCTCCCGCCCGATGAGGTCGACCGGCGGGTGCGGGAGGCCCTGGAACGGGTCGGGGGCTGGGAGCTCCGGGATCGCCCGCCCCACCGGCTCTCGGGGGGGGAGAAGCGGGCGGTGGCCATCGCCACGGTGCTCGCCATGGGCCCCGACATCCTCGTGATGGACGAGCCGAGCTCCAACCTCGATCCCCGGGCCCGCCGCAGGCTGATCCACCTCCTCGCCTCGTTCGAACACACGAAGATCATCGCCACCCACGATCTCGACCTCGCCCTGGAGCTCTGCGAGCGCACGATCGTGATCGCGGGGGGGCAGGTGCTCCGCGACGGTCCGACGCGCGAGGTGTTCTCGGACGACGAGGTGCTGGAGCAGGGCGGGCTCGAGCGGCCCCCGGCTCTGCGGCCGTGCCCGGCCTGCGGCGCGGTGCCCGCCCGGCCGGTTGACACGGCCCCTGTGCCGTGATACGAACGTTCGCCATGCAGACCGAGCGTTTCCTTCCCGCGATCCCTGCGTCGGCTCGAGCTACCGGCGCGGCCGCTGCGGCCGCATCGCGTGGGTCCGCCCGTGGAGCGGGGTCCGGAGGCGCCCGGTAGAGCGATCCGAGGCGGGTTCCGACACACCGAAGGCCACGGGCAGAACGCCCGTGGCCTTTTTCATGGGAGGCGAAACGGCCATGCGCAAGAACATCGTCCACGTGGGAGCCGGGGAGCTCACCTACGAGATCCGGGCCATCGTGCGGGTGGGCGAGGAGCTCCAACGCCTGGGGGTGCCGGTGCGGTGGGAGAACATCGGCGATCCCGTGGCCAAGGGCGAGCCGGTGCCCCGGTGGATGAAGGAGATCGTGGCCGACCTGGCCCTGCAGGACTGCTCCTACGCCTACTGCCCCACCAAGGGGCTCCAGGAAACCCGGGAGTTCCTGGCCGACCGGGTGAACGCCCGGGGCGGGGCCCAGGTCACCCCCGAGGACATCGTGTTCTTCAACGGGCTCGGCGACGCGATTCAGAAGGTGTACGGGTTCCTGCGGCGGGAGGCCCGGGTCATCGGCCCGTCGCCGGCCTATACCACCCACTCCTCCGGCGAGGCGGCCCACGCGGGCCAGAAGCCGGTGTGTTACCGGCTCGATCCCGACCGGGGGTGGATGCCCGACCTCCAGGACCTTCGGCTCTCGGTCAAGTACAACCCCTCGGTGGCGGGCCTGTTGCTCCTCAACCCCGACAACCCCACGGGCGCCGTGTACCCGCCCGAGGTCCTGGAGGAGATGGTCGAGATTGCCCGGGAGTTCGATCTGTTTGTCGTGGCCGACGAGATCTACGCGAACCTGGTGTTCGACGGGGTGCGCACCTGCCAGCTCGCGGACGTGATCGGCGATGTGCCGGCCATCTCCATGAAGGGCATCTCGAAGGAGCTCCCCTGGCCCGGGGCGCGGTGCGGCTGGATCGAGGTCTACAACGCAGAGAAGGACCCCGTGTTCCGGCGCTATGTCCAAAGCATCGTGGACGCGAAGATGGTGGAGGTGTGCTCCACCACCCTGCCGCAAAAGGCGATCCCGCCGATCCTCTCCCACCCGGAGTACCCCGGGCACCTGGCCGAGCGTCGGGCCCGGTACGCCCGGTACGCCGATCTGGCCTGTGAGGTCCTGAACGCCTTGCCGGGGATCCACGTGGTGCGGCCCAACGGGGCCTTCTATCTCACGGTGCGGTTCCTGCCAGGCGCGCTGACCGCCCGCCAGACCCTTCCGGTGGCCCAGGAGCCGGTGCGGCGCCTGGTGGAGCGGCTGGTGGCCGAGCCGGGTACCAGCCTGGACAAGCGGTTCGTGTACTACCTACTGGGGTCGGCGGGGGTGTGCGTAGTGCCCCTGAGCTCGTTCGCCACCGAGGAGCAGGGGTTCCGGATGACCCTGCTCGAGCCAGACGAGGGGCGGTTCCGAGAAACCCTGGAGATCCTGGCCGACGCCATCGAGCGTTACCTGGCCTCGGACCCGGCGGTCCAACCGGCGGCCCGGGCGGCGGCGGGGTAAATGGAATTATCCTTGCAAATTGGGAGACAGGCTTCCCGATTTGCAAGGATAACCAGGAGGGCGTGGGGTTCCGAGAAGCGCGAAGCCCCGTCAGACCCCACCTGCCTGGCCGGCGAGTTCCTGGGCCAGGAACGCAAGGGGAACGGCCCACACGTCTTCCGAGAGCGGGTAGGGCTCGTTGCCCGGGTACACCACGAACCGCCGTGCCGGCTGGAGGTCGGCGCAGGCCGAATAGAACCCCCGGGCGGGCTTGGGTGTGAGGTTTCGCTTGACCTCCACGGCCCAGAGGGCACCTTCGGGAAAGCGGAGGAGGAGGTCGATCTCGGCACCCCCGGCGGTCCGATAGTAGAACCCTTCGACCCCTTCCGGGGCCACCGCCAAGAGATTCTCTACCACAAACCCCTCCCAGCTCCGGCCCGCGATGGGGTGGGCCAGCAGGGCGTCCAGGTCGCGGATCCCGAGCAAGGCGTGCACCAGGCCGCTGTCCCTCACGTAAACCTTCGGGGATTTCGCCAGGCGCTTTCGGATGTTCGCGTGCCAAGGGGGAAGGCGCCGCACCAGGAGCAGGTCGGCCAGAAGGTCCACGTACGCCGAGGCCGTCTTGGACGACACCCCCAGGCTCCGGGCGAGTTCGGATGCATTGAGGGGGGAGCCCTGAAGATGGGCGAGCATCGCCCAGAAGCGCCGTAGGGTCTCCGCCGGGATTCTGCGGCCGAACTGGGGCACGTCCCGTTCGAGGTACGTGCGCACGAAGTCCAAGCGCCACCGAAAGCTTCGGGCGTCGTCCGGCGCGAGAAAACTCTCGGGAAAGCCCCCCCGGAGCCAGAGACGGCTCTCGGGGTCCGGTGCTCCCGCGTCCTTCACCTCAAGAAGATCGAAGGGCCCCAGTTCGAGGAACGATACCCGTCCGGCCAAGCTTTCCCCGGATTGCCGCAGTAGGTCCAGCGAGGCGGACCCCAAAAGGAGGTACAGCCCCTCCCGGTGCCCCTCTCTCCTTGCGCGGTCGATGAGCCCCCGCAGTACGGGAAAAAGCCCCGGCGCGCGACGAACCTCGTCGAGGATCACCAGTCGGCCGAACAGGGTGGGCAGGTAGCGCTCCGCCTCCGCGAGTTTGGCCCGGTCCTGCTCCGACTCCAGGTCCAAGTAGACGGCCTCCATCGCCTCCGCCACGGTCAGGGCGAGGGTCGTCTTTCCCGCCTGGCGTGGCCCCAGTAGCACCACCGCCGGGGTGTCCTGAAGCCTGCGGAGCACGGTGGGGAGGAGGCGCCGTTGGATCATGGACGTCACTATGGAGGGTGAGATCCAAAATTGCAAGAATAAAATAATCTACGGCTAGTTGTTATTGGATTTTTGGATATGCTAAGACCTGAAAACGCATTGCCGGAGCCGGGTGGGGCCGGTTCCCTCCGGGCGCGAGTGCGGCACCCCTTTTCGCCGCGCCTTCGCACGCCGCCGCCAGTCCGGGGCACCAGTGGCGGAAGTTCGGGATCTTCCAAAGCCATGCAAGCCTGGTGGGCCGCGACCACGTGAGGGGCCACCCCCGGTCTTCCTTCAGCCCCCCACCCGCTGGTTTCCGCAGCAATGACGGGGCTCCGACAATGTTCCCGTTGGCGTTGGTAGAATTATGCCTGCAAATTGGGAGACAAGCTTCCCGATTTGCAAGGATCATCGGCGAGGACGGTTGGGGGTTCATACCAAGTTGCGTTCAAAACTACCGTTTCCTGATTCGGCCCGGTAAGGGGCCTGGTGGAGCGCCGGGCGTGGCTCCTACAGTCGCTGCATCCGGCACTCAGCCGATGTCTCCTTCGCCACGAGCCCACCAATGGCTCGCCAACGTTCGCGTTTCCGCCCTCCATGGAGCGGCCGGGCTGAGTGCCGGATGCAGCGTAAGCCGGATGCCGCACTCACGCACGGCCGGAACCAGGCCCCTTGCCGGGCCCCCGGGATGGATGTCTGTTTGAGCGCAACTTGGTACCAATGCGGGAAGCGCAAAACGGGCCGGAGAGGGATCTTCCCCTCCGGCCCGTTTCCGTCGCCGTCGCTTCGGGGAGCGGGCTCCCGGGATCAGATCCCGAGGCCCGTTCGCTTCGCCTCAATGTGGGCCGTGATGGCCTCGGCGCATTTCGCCGGGTCGGGCTCCACCACGAACCGGGCCCCGATCACGTCCTCCAGGCCCTCGGTGGCGAGTTTCACGATGTTGGGGGAGCCCAGGATCGGGGGCACCACCCCGAGGAACGTGGTGATCCCGGCCGCCACCACGTAAAAGGCGATGGCCACCGCCTTTTCCGAATACCACTCGGGGGCGGCCCCGGCGAGCGGCAGTTGGGCCGTGTCCACCCCGAGGGCGTTCGCCAGGGCGCCGGCCAGGTGGAGGATCCGGGTGTTGTCCACGCACGAGCCCACGTGGAGCACCGGCGGGATGCCCAGGGCCTTGCACACCTCCCGCAAGCCGGGGCCGGCTAGGTCGGCCGCCTCGGGCACCTTGAACCCGGCCTTGGCGTTGGCCACGGCGGCGCACCCGGTGTCGAGCACCAGGATGTCGTTGGCGATGAGCCGGCGGGTGAGCTCCACGTGGCCCTGGTCGTGTTTGACCTTGGGGTTGTTGCAGCCCACCACCCCCACGGCGCCCCGGATCTTGCCGGCCGCGATGGCGTCCACGAGGGGCTTCGGGGTGCCGCCCAGGGCCTCGAGCACCGCCTCCACGCTGAACCCCGACATCTGGCTCACCGGCTCGGCCGGGATCGACACGGCGCCGGGTTTGCGGTTCCGGAAGTTTTCCACGGCCTCGCGCACCACCTCCCGGGCGAGGGCCTCGGCGTTCTCGGGGTTGAACTCCCGGTGCTCGGCCCCGGGGAACTTGGCCTTGGGGCTCGTGGACACGAACTTGGTGTGGTAGCACCCGGCCGTGCGGGTCAGCGCCGGCATGATGCACTGGTAGTCCACGATCATCATGTCCACGGCCCCGGTGACGAGGACGAGCTCGGTCATGAGGTGGTTTCCGGCCATGGGGATGCCCCGGCGCATCAGAAGTTCGTTCCCGGTGCAGCACAGCCCCACCAGGTTGATGCCCTGGGCCCCGAGCTCCTTCGCCCGGGCCACGAGCGCGGGGTCCTCGGCCGCCCGGGCCACCATCTCGGACACCACCGGGTTGTGGCCGTGGAGCAGGATGTTCACCTGGTCGGCCCGGATCACCCCCAGGTTGGCCCGGGAGGTGGTGGGCTTGGGCACCCCGAACAGGACGTCGGAGAGCTCGGTGCCGATCATGGAGCCCCCGAGGCCGTCGGCCAGGGCCGTGCGGAACCCGTGGAGCAGGATGTTCACGTAGTCGTTGTCCACCCCCATGTGGGTGCGGTGCATCATCTCGGTGACCTCCCGGTCGATGCCCCGGGGGAGGACGCCGAGCTTCTCCCACACGGCCACCCGCGAGGCCGGCATCCGGTTCACGAACTGGAGCCGGCCCTTCTTCATCCCGAACTCCTCGAGCATCTCCTCGGCGAGCTCCCGGGCCAGCGCGAGGGCGTCCTTGCCGTCGGTGGCGATCCCGTACTCGGCGGCCAGGGCCCGAAGTTTCCCCTCGTCGGCGATGGCGTAGCCGGGGGCGCGGCCCTCCCCCACGGCCAGGAGCGTCTCCACGAGGTCTCGGCCGTGGTCGGAGTGGCTGGCCGACCCGGCCGCGATCATCCGGCCGAGGTTGCGGGCCACCATGATGTCGGCGTCGGCGCCGCACACCCCCTGCTGGGGGCCTTCGCCGAAGGGGTCGATGCGGCACGGGCCCATGGCGCAGATGCGGCACGACAGGCCCAGATCGCAGTACCCGCACCGGGGCTTCTGGGCCTCGTGGCGGTCCCACACGGTCTCGATGCCCTCCCGGCGGGCCTTCTCGATGACGCCCGGGGCGTCCTGGGTCACGGTGAGTTCTCGGACTTCCTCGATCTTGACGGCCATCGGTTCTCCCTCCTGGCGGTGGGAACGGGGGTTCGAGCAAACAGAGAGGGGCGGGCCTCAGGCCCCCGGCCCCCCGGCCTCGGCGGCCTCGCCCAGGGTGCGCCACAGTTCCACGGCGGGGGGCCGCCGCGGCGGGGCTTCGGCCGCAGCCCGGAGCCCCAGGCTCACCTCCCGGGCGAGCCGGCGGGACTCGGCGCGCAGGATCTCGTTGGGGTCACCGAACTCCAGGGCTCCCACGAGGCAGGTCTCCACGCAGGCCGGGACGAGGCCCTGCTTCTGGCGCTCCACGCAGTTGTCGCATTTGACGGCCACGGTGCGGCCGGGCACGCGGTGGTCCTCCCGGTACCGGACGACCCCGAACGGGCAGGCCATGGCGCACATGCCGCAGTTGATGCACCGGGAGGGGTCCACCACCACGGCCCCGGTGGGCCCGTCGCGCCGCAGCGCCGCCGGCATGCAGGCCTGCACGCAGGGGGCCGGATCGCAGTGGCGGCACTTGTTGGGGAAGGCCAGGGTGCCGGGGCCGGGGCCCACGTGGATGCGGGGCGCGGGCCTCGGCGTCTCGAACACGGCGCCGTAGAGGGTTTGGGTTCGGGAGTGGGCCACGGCGCAGGCCGTCTGGCACTGCATGCAGCCCACGCACCGGTCGGGATGGACCACGACGGTCTTCATGCTCGCTACCTCCCGTGGATGGATGGAAACGGCGGAGGGGCAAGGGGGAACGCGAACCCGCCCCACCCGATGCGGTCGCGAAGGGGATCGAGGGGGAGCTCCGCCAGGGAGGCGCCCCGCCGGATGGCCGCGATCACGATGCCGGCCCGGCTCGGCGGGGCCGACCCGTCGGGGCCCCAGGCCACGAACCCCACGAGGCGCCCGTCCCGGAGCACCACCCGGCGGTACCCACCCTTCGGGTCCTCGGCCTCCCGCACCTCGAAGGGTCCGTCGGGCGGCCGGGTGATGCCGGCGCTCACCAGGTGCCAGGGGCCGATCTTCACCGAGTTTCGGGCGAGGCTTCCGGGGTAGGCCTCGTCGCACCCGGCCATGTTCCGGCCGGCCAACGTGCCCTGCTCCACGGCGGCCGGCCAGACGGCGTTGAGCCGGGGTTCGCCCCAGGCCACGTCGTACGCCCGGATCGCGTCGCCGGCGGCCCACACGTTCGGAAGGGGGGTGCGAAGCCCCTCGTCCACCGGGATGCCTTGCCGGGCATCCACGCCAGCGGCCCCCAGGAGTTCCCCCCGGGGCTCCACCCCCTTTCCCCGGATCACGAGGTCGCAGGGCAGCACCTCACCGCCCTCGAACCCCACCGCGGTGGCCCGGCCGTCCTCCCGCACGATCTCGGCCGGCCGGAGCCCGGTGCGGACCCGGATCCCCTCGGCCTCGAGGGCCTCGGCCACCCGCCGCCCGGCCTCCGGGTTCACCACCTGGGACAGGGGGGCCCCGGAGCCGATGCACAACGTCACCTCCAGGCCCCGGCGGGCGAGCGCGTGGGCCGCCTTCACCCCCACGAGCCCTCCCCCGAGCACCGCAGCCCGCCGGGCACCCCCGGCGACTTCACGGTCGATCGCCTCGGCGTCGGCCCGGGTGCGGAACCCGAAGACGTTCGGGGCGTCCTCCCCGGGAATCCCCAGCGGCTTCGAGGCCGCGCCGGTGGCGAGGAGGAGCCGGTCATAGGCTAGGCCTTCTCCGGAAGCGAGGCGCACGGTCCGCTCCACCGGGTCGAGGCCGACGGCCCGTTCTCCGGTCCGGATGCGGATCCGCCCGTCGGAGGGAAGGGGCAGGGGGTAGAGGGTTTCCGGCGCCTCGCCGGCCAGCACGTAGGAGATGAGGGGCCGGCAGTAAGGGGGGTGGGGTTCCTCGGTGAGGAGGGTGATCTCGGCCGCGGGGTCCACCGAGCAGATCGCCTCGGCCGCCGCGAGCCCCGCGGCGCTCGCTCCCACGATGACATAGCGCATGGTTTGTCCCCCGATCGCCGTGGTACGCTGGAAACGGCGGAAACCTAGCAGGCGAAACGCCGTTCGACAAGGGTTCGAGGCGGCGCCACGGGGTATATATTAATACCTCCAAGAGTATTGCCGGGGGCGGGTGGGGGACTGGTTCCGGCCGGGCGCGACAAGGGCCTGGGCGCCGGTTCTCGCCGCCGAGGGCCCAGGAAAGCGACGGCGCAGAGACGAAGGGGCTTTCTCCCATTCTCGCCTTCCAGTTAACCTCGGTCACCGGTCACCGGTCACCGGTCACCGGTCACCGGTCACCGGTCACCGGTCGCCGGTCTCCAGTCCTTTGGCCCAGGCCGCGGCGATTCACCTGTGGCTGAAAGCGAAAAGTTATGGTTCTTGCGAGCTGGCCGCCCTGCGGCCTACGAGAGCTTCCATGAAGGAGCGCATGACCATCGAAGCGGTTTCGTTCGACGCGGGAAACACGCTCATCCGGCCCCGCACGTCGGTGGGGGAGGTCTACGCCGAGGCGGCCCGGCGCCACGGGGTCGAGGCCGACGGTTCCGCCCTCGACCGTCGGTTTCGCCAGGTGTTCGAGAAGCGGCGGGCCGAGTTCCTGCCTGCAGTCTCGCGGCCCCACACCCCGGAGCGGGAACGGGCCTTCTGGAGGGGGCTCGTGGCCGAGGTGTTCGGGGCCGAGGGGCTCTGGCCCGCGGTCCAGGACCGGTTCGATGAGATCTTCGACCACCTGTACGACGCCTTCGCCCGCCCGGAGCCCTGGGAGGTGTTCCCCGACGTGCTGCCGTGCCTCGCCCTGCTGGGCGAGCTCGGGATTCCCGCGGTGGTGGTCTCCAACTGGGACAGCCGGCTACGGGAGATCCTGGCCGGGCTGGGCCTCCTGGACCGGTTTCGGTTCGTGGTCGTATCGGCAGAGGTGGGGGCGGAGAAGCCGGATCCGGAGATTTTCCACGGGGCGGCGAGGCGCCTGGGCCTGCCCCCCGAGAGGATTCTCCACGTGGGCGACCTCGTCCGGGAGGACCTCCTGGGTGCGCAGCGGGCCGGTCTGCGGGCAGCCCTGGTGGACCGGGAGGGCACGGCGCCGGGGCACCGCCCGGTGGTGCGGGATCTCCGGGAGATTGGGGGGTGGCTCAACGGAGGGCAACCGTGAGGCGGCGGCCTTCCGGTTGGGTCCCACCCGGCCCGGTACCCCCGGGGGACCGGGGGGACCCGGAGCTCCGGCCCGCGCCGGGGGAGACCCTGGACTGCCTCTCGGGGCACTGGAAGATCTTCCAGTTGCGCCGGGGACACCGGTATTCCACCGACGACCTGCTGACGGCCTGGTACGCCGTGGCCTGTTGCCGGCGGGTCGGGCTCGTCCCACGGCGCCTCCTGGACCTGGGGTGCGGCATCGGCTCCGTGGGGCTCATGGTGCTGTGGCGGTTCCCAGAGGCGTGCCTCGTGGGCGTGGAGGCCCAGGCCGTGAGCGCTGGGCTTGCGAGGCGCACCGCCCGGTATAACGGGGTGGCCGACCGCGTGGAGATCCGGCACCGGGATTTCCGGGGCCCGGACGCGTTCGGGGCCGGCGAGCGGTTCGACCTGGTCACCGGGAGCCCGCCGTACCTAGAGCCCGGGGAGGGGACCCGGAGCTCCCTGCCCCAGCGGGGGCCGTGCCGGTTCGAGGACCGGGGCGGTATCGAGGGCTACGCCCGAGTGGCGGCGGAGAGGCTTGGGGAGGGCGGGCTGTTCGTGTGGGTTCACGCCACCCGGTACCGGGACGGGAACCTCCAAGCGGCTGAAGCTGCCGGCCTGGGCCGGATCACGCTCCGCCCCGTGGTGTTCCGGCAGGGCCGGGAAAGTCTGATCAGCTTGTTCTGTGCGTCACGATCCGACAGGCTGGTGGTGGAGGAGGAGCGGCCCCTCACCGTCAGGGCGGCCGACGGCACCTGGACCGAGGAGTACCGGGCGGTCCGCCGGGAGATGGGGTTCCCGGCGTATTCCCCAGGGCCACGCTAGGGCCCGCAGGAGCCTGTGCCAAGGGATCGCGGAGACCGCAAGACGGGTGACCGGCGATGGAAGTTTCTCGGAACAGGTGGGGACGGCGACCGTGCCAGGAGTCAGCGGACAGACGACGGAGGACAGGGATTCTCTGACCCCTGACCTCTGAATTCTGGCCCCTGACACGGTTGCCGCTCCTACAGACTGGGACAGCCGTTGACGCTGGAACCACGAAGGACTTTAGCCTCCCAGTCGGAGTTCTCTGCAAGCCCTGTCCTCGGTCTTCCGACCCCCCGAAAAAACAAAAGCCGCCAACGGCGGCAACGGATGCTTCCCCCAGGATGCCCTTCTCCGGGAAGGGTCAGGCCGCCTTCCGTCGCGAGATCGACTTGATCTCCCTCCAAAGCCTGCGCTTCGTGTCGGGGTCGAACCCCTGGCGGTCGGCCCAGGCGTCGAAGGCCAGGCGCTTCTCGACGGGGTAGAGGCGGTAGTCGCGGAGAAATTTCTCCGCCAGGTAGGTGGTGTACTCCCGGGTCATGGTGTCTCACCTCCGTGTCGGGGAGTAGGTGTGGTAGTGCTCCTTTTCACGAACCGTGAGAATAGATCCAACTAAAATGGTTGTCAACCCTGGGGCGCCAGAAAAAGGGCGCCCCCGCCGAAGCGGGGGCGCCGGGGTTTCGCAAACGGGGCGGCTCAACGCGGGGAGTCGTGTTCCGCGATGAACCGCTCTGCCTCCCGTACGTTCTCCACCGAACCGGCGAAGAAGGGAACCCTCTGGTGGAGCGATTCCGGCACTACGTCCAGCACCGGACCCGTGCCGGTGCTGGCGGCACCGCCCGCCTGCTCGCACAGGAACGCCATCGGGGCACACTCGTAGAGGAGCCGGAGCTTGCCGTGGGGTTTGCGGGGGTCCTTGGAGTCGGCCGGGTACATGAAGATGCCGCCCTTGAGGAGCGTCCGGTGCATGTCGGCCACCATCGACCCGATGTACCGGGCGCCGTAGGGCCGGCCGGAGGCCGAGTCCTTTTCCTTCATGTACGACACAAATCGCCGCACCCCCTCCGACCAGTAGGGGAAGTTCCCCTCGTTCACCGAGTAGGTCTTGCCCCGGGCCGGGATCCGGATGTCCGGGTGGCTCTTCAGGAACTCGCCCACGGAGGGGTCGAGGGTGAACCCGTGCACGCCGTTCCCGGTGCTCAGCACGAGCATGGTGGAACTCCCGTACACCACGTAGCCCGCGGCCGCGAGCTTGCGGCCCGGCTGCAGGAGGTCGTCGGGCGTGCCCTCGTCGCCCTCGGACACCCGGCGGTGGATCGCGAAAATCGACCCGATGCTCACGTTCACATCGATGTTGGACGACCCGTCCAGGGGATCGAGGGCTATAGCATATTTGGCTTTGCGCCATTTCGGCGGGAACACCACCGGTTCGGCCAGTTCCTCGCTCGCCAGGATGCAGAAGTGCCCGCTGTTGCGAAGCACCGACATCCAGACCTCGTTGGCGTACCGGTCGAGTTTCAGGACCTCCTCCCCCTGCACGTTCCGGTCGCCGGTGTAGCCCAGGATGTCCACCAGGCCCGCCTTGTTCACCTCCCGGGAGATCACCTTGGCGGCCCAGGCGATCTGGTTCAGGATGTCGCTGAACTCGCCCGTTGCCTCCGGGTGAACCTGCTGCTCCTCCCAGATGTGCCGCGTGAGCGTGATGCCGAGTCCCCGTCCGTCCATGCTCGTTCCTCCCGTGGAAAGGCTGAAACGCTGGAAAGCCAGGAGGTTGGGAAGCCGGAAGGCGAACCATCCGCTGTTCCGGCCCGTTCCGGGCCTCCTGGGGAAAAAGCACTCTGCCCCCTGCCGCCTCCGTGATCTCCGTGTCCTCCGTGGTGGATCCCCTGGCGCGCGACCCACTTGGTGGAACCGGGGCGGTTAGGTCCCCTCCCCGAACTCCACCCACACCGGGGCGTGGTCCGAGGGGCGCTTCCACCGCCGGGGGGAAAGGTCCACCCCCGCGTCCGTGCACCGGCCCGCCACCGGAGGGGTCGCCAGCACGTGGTCGATCCGCAGACCCTGGTTCTTCCAGAAGGCGCCTCCCCGGTAATCCCACCAGGTGTACAGTTCCTCTCCGGGGTGGAGCCGGCGCAGGCAGTCCTCGAGCCCGAAGTCCCGCAACCGGCGGAGGGCATCTCGTTCCGGTTGGGAGAACAGCACCCGGCCCTCCCAACTCGCCGGATCGTAAACGTCCTGGGGTTCGGGGGCCACGTTGAAATCCCCCGCCAGCACGAGTTCGTCCCCCGGGGTGAACTCCCGGTCCAGATACTCCCGCAAGGCCTCGAAGAACGCGAGCTTGTAGCCGAATTTTTCCGACCCCACCGCCTCGCCGTTGGGCGCGTACACCGAGATCACCCGGAGGCCCTCCACGGTCACCGCTAGGAGCCTCCGCTCCCGGTTCAGGGGGTGATCGTCCGAAAGGTGGGGAAACCCCACCACGGGATCGGCCAGGGGCAGCCGGGACAGCACGGCAACCCCGTGGTAGCCCTTCTGCCCCGCAACCGCCAGGTGGATGCCCCGTTCCTCGAACGGCTCCCGGGGGAAGGCGTCGTCCTCCACCTTGATTTCCTGCAGGCACAGGACGTCGGGGCGGCGCCGATCCCAGTACCGGAGCACGTGTTCGAGCCGGGCCCGCAGGGAGTTCACGTTCCAGGTGGCCAGGACCAAGACGACCTCCGGGATGGGCAGGCGACGGTGGACCACGTGCTTGAATAGCAAACCGGGGCGCCCGTGCCAAGGAGGGACCCTCCGCCTGGCGTGGAGCGGACCGGACCCCTATACTGCCAACCCATGCTCACGCGAACGCGCTGGAAGGTGCAGGAGATCCCGGCCGAGCCGGGGGAGGCGGAGGGGCTGTGGGCGGCGGCCCGGGAGGGCGGTGCGACCGGGGCCGTGACGTCCTGGGGGAGCAGGATTCCTGGCCGGCGATTTCTCCGCGTCTTTTGGGAGGTCCGCGAGGACGCGCCCGTCCCGAGCGAGGGGGAGGATCTGGAGGAGGAGAACTGGACGCCGTACTGGCGTCAGACCCTGCGCGCGGTGCCCGTGGAACAGGGGATATGGCTGGTGCCGGCCTGGACGGAGCCCCCGAACGAGGCCGAGGGAACCGTTCTGCGGATCGACCCGGGCATGGCGTTCGGCGCCGGCGACCACCCGACCACCCGGCTTTGCCTGCGGCTGCTCCGGGAACTCGCCGGGGCAGGCCGGCTGCCCGATCGGGTCCTCGACGTGGGCACGGGCACGGGGGTTCTGGCCCTTGCCGCCGCGGTCTGGGGCGCCGGGGAGGTGATTGCCCTCGACATCGACCCCTTCGGGTTTGCCGCCTGCCGCCGGAACGCCCGGTTGAACGGTCTCGAGGATCGGGTGCGGCCCCTCCTGCTGTCTCCGGATCTGCTCCGGGGCCGGTACCCGTTGGTGCTTGCGAACATCGTGGCCTCCCAGTTGCGAACCCTCGCGCCGGACCTGCGCCGGTTCCTGGCCCCGGCCGGCCGGCTCGTGGTGAGCGGGTTTCAGGCGGAGGAGGCGGACGGGGTGGCCACCGCCCTGGGGCTCCCGTTGGAGGAGCGCCGGGAGGAGGACGGGTGGGTCGCCCTGGTTCTGGCGGGTCGGGAGGAGGAACCGTGACGGCCCAGGTGATTCCGCTCCTGCCGCGACGGCGGATCGAGGCGGAGATGCTCGCGCGGGTGTACCGGGTGCTCTGCCCCCAGGTGGGCCCGGAGAAGGCCCTGGCCGTGATCCGTTCTGCAGTGGAGGGCGCGGCCGAGGCGGCC
The DNA here is from genome assembly GCF_054681715.1 of Deferrisoma sp. NCBI lineage: Bacteria > Pseudomonadati > Thermodesulfobacteriota > Deferrisomatia > Deferrisomatales > Deferrisomataceae > Deferrisoma > Deferrisoma sp. The sequence continues at coordinate 38,034 of NZ_BAAHFQ010000005.1, read as the reverse complement.
GGCCGGGAGTTCGCGGCCGCGGCCGCCGAAGGGCCGTGCCTGGCGCACTTCGCCACAGTCGTGGACCGGTGGCGCCAAGGCAACGCCCTCGAAATCGAGGATTTTCGCCTCGGGGAGCGGGAGCTGTCGTTCCGGGTGACCCGGTGCGCCTACGCCGAGCTCTACCGCTCGATGGGGCTTTCCGAAACCCTCGCCCACACCCTCTCGTGTTCCAGGGACGCGGCCTTCGTCCGGGGCTACCACCCGGAACTTCGGATGGAGCGGGAGGGAACGATCGTGGAGGGCCACGGGGCGTGCCGGTTTCGGTTCCTATGGGGTTGCTCGGCGTAGCGCCGTCGGCCGCCCCGGATCAGCCCCATCGCCACAGGCCGAGAACCACCAGGACCCCCAGGGCCACGACGAGGTTCGCGTAGGACAGCACGAGGAACACCCGCTTCGCGGGATGCCGCCGTTCGTCTCCTTCCTCGAGGGCGGGCCACGAAGGGAACCCTTCGAGCTTTTCCGGGCCGTGGGGCGCGTGGGCGAGGGCCTCGGTGAGATCCTGCCCCGCCCGGTGTCGACGCACGTGGACGCCGTCGGCCCACCGGGGGCTTCGGGTGAGGTCGTAGATCCGGTCGCCCACCCGCACCCAGGCCGGCCGGCCTTCCTGGCCGTCGTTCTTCTGCCAGGCGCCCTGGAGCCGTTTGAGCCGGGGGCTCAGCACCAGGGTCACGAAGGCTGCGGAGACGACGAGGAACAGGAAAAGCCCGATCTTGACGAGCAAGAGTCGGCCCGACTGGGTCGCCAGCAGGGCCGAGGGGTGGTGGAACCGCATTTTCGTCAACGGCACGCCCGTGGCCGCCAAGAGCGCCATGGAGACCCAGGCCAGCCGCATCTCGGCCTTGGGCAGCCCGCCCAGGGCGTACCGGGGCCTCAAGATCAGGTGCACGTAGAAGATCGTCCCGAACCACACCACCGCCGTGGTGAGGTGGACGAATCCCAGGACGAACCGAAGGACCTTGACCGGGCCGGACCAGGCCGAGCGCTTGACCTCCCCGGGAACCGGCCACCGGTACCCCCCGGCCGAAAAGGCCTCCCCGGTGGGCGTGAGGGGGCCGCCGCCCCCCGGGTCGCGGTGGCACAGGGCGCAGTCCTGGCCCGTGCGCTCCGCGTACTCCTCGGTGGACAGGCCCGGAGAGGACCAGCCGATGGCGAGGGCGATGCCCATGACCAGGATCGAAAGCCCTCGGCGCATGGTAAACCCCTTTCTTCGACGCGGCGGCACGGGGAGCGCCCCGTGAATAGCACCGGTAGGCCGGCCGACACAAGGCGTTCCGACCGGGCGGGCCCAAGGCCCGCCCCCCATCCCGAAGTGGAGGTGACCCATGACCTACGAAACCATCCGGTTGGACCGGGACGGCCCGGTGGCCCTCCTCACGCTGAACCGACCCCAACAGATCAACGCCCTGAGCCTCAAACTCATGAACGAGGTGCTCCACGCGCTGGAGGTCATCGCGGCCGACCGGGAGGTGGGGGCCGTGGTGATCCGGGGCGCGGGCAAGCACTTCTGCGCCGGCCATGACCTCTCCGAGATGACCGGTCGCGACGTGGTGGCGTATCGGGAGATCTTCGACACCTGCACCCGGATGATGAACCGGATCCAGTCGATCCCCCAGCCGGTGATCGCCCAGGTGCACGGGGTGGCCACCGCGGCGGGGTGTCAGCTCGTGGCCACCTGCGACCTGGCCGTGGCCGAGGAGGGGGCCCGGTTCGCGACGCCAGGGGTGAAGATCGGGCTCTTCTGCTCCACCCCGATGGTGGCCCTGAGCCGAGCCGTCGGGCGCAAAAAGGCCCTCGAGATGCTTCTGACCGGGGAGTTCCTCGACGCGGCCGATGCCCGGGCGTTCGGGCTCGTGAACCGGGTGGTGCCGGCCGAGCGCCTGGCCGAGGAGACCCTGGCCCTGGCCCGGAAGGTGGCGGCCGCGAGCCCGCTCACCGTGGGGCTGGGGAAGCAGGCCTTCTACCAGCAGATCGACATGCCCCAGCCCCAGGCCTACGCCTACGCCAAGGAGGTCATGAGCCTCAACGCCCTGGCCGCGGACGCCCAGGAGGGGATGTGCGCGTTTCTCGAGAAGCGGGCGCCCAAGTGGCAGGGCCGGTGAGCCGTTCGGCCTGGGAGCGATGGAAGCCGGCCGCCAGGGCCCGGACCCACGCCCTGGCGGCCGCGGTGCTCTGGACGCTCGTCGGCTTGGGGCTCGCGACGGCCGGGATCGTGTGGACGGCCGGGGGCCTCGGGGTGTGGGGGTGGGTCTCGGGGCTCGCGGCGGTGGGCGCAGGCGTCGCCAAGGCCCGGGTGGCCCTGGAGCCCACGGCCCGCAAGGCCCTGGTGCGGATCCGCACCAGGGGGGACGGCCGATGCCTCGGCGGGTTCTTGTCTTGGAGATCCTGGCTCTTCGTGGCCGCCATGATGGGGCTCGGGGCCGTCCTCCGCCGTAGCCCCGTGCCCCGGGGCCTCCTGGGGTTCGTCTACCTGGCCGTGGGCACCGGACTCGTGTGGGCGAGCCGGGAGTTCTGGGCCGGAGCCCGGCGGCTTTGACACGGGCCGCCCGTCGGGTAGGTTGACACGGGTACCTTCCCTACCCCTTCCCTACGGAGGCGACGTCCATGGCCACCGAGCAGGTCTGTTACCCGCGGGTCAAGAATGTCGGGCTGCGGGGTGTCACCGTGGCCGACACGAAGGTGAGCTTCATCGACGGGAAGGAAGGAATCCTCATCTACCGGGGCTACCGGATCGAGGACCTGGCCCGGTACAGCACCTACGAGGAGGTGGCCCACCTTCTGATCCACGGCCATCTTCCGTCGAAGGCCGAACTCGAGGCGTTTTCGGCCCGGCTGCGCAGCGCCCGGGCCGTGCCGGGTGCGACGGTCGAGAGCCTTCGGCTGCGGCCGGCGTCGGCCTCGCCGATGGACGTCCTCCAGGGTGCGGTGGCGTTTCTGGCGGACCACGACCCGGATCTCGGGGCGACGGAGAAGGGGGCCGTGCGGGCCCAGGCCGAGCGCCTCGTGGCGCGGCTGCCCGGGGTGGTGGCGGCCTGGGACCGGATCCGAAAGGGTAAACCCCTGCCCGAGCCCCGGGACGACCTGGGCCACGCCGCCCAATTCCTCTACCAGCTCACCGGCGAGGTCCCGGACCCGGAGACGGCCCGGCTCTTCGACGTGTGTCTGCTCCTGCACGCCGACCACACCTTCAACGCCAGTACGTTCGCGGCCCGGGAGGTGGCCAGCACCCGGGCCCACCTGTACGCGGCCGTGGGGGCGGCCGTGGGGGCGCTTTCGGGCGAGCTCCACGGCGGGGCCAACACCCGGGTGATGGCGATGCTCCGGGAGATCGGGTCGGTGGAAGCCGCGGAACCCTACGTCAGGGCCAGGCTCGACGCCGGTGAACGGATCATGGGCATGGGCCACGCCGTGTACAAAACCCTGGATCCCCGGGCCCGGATCCTCAAGGATATGGCCCTTCGCCTGGCCGAACGCACCGGAGACCGCCACTGGCTCGACCTTGCGGAACGGGTGCGCGAGGTGACCCAACGGGAGTTCCGGGAGCGCAAGGGAGCCGAGATCTACCCCAACGTGGATTTCTACTCGGCGCCGGTCTACTACCAGATGGGGATCGAGCCCGACCTGTTCACCCCGGTGTTCGCCCTGGGGCGGGTGGCCGGCTGGGCGGCCCACGTGATCGAGGAGAAGTTCGCCGAGGCCCAGGAAAAGCCGGCCCTCTACCGGCCCAAGGCCGAGTACGTGGGCGAGTACTGTGGTCCCCAGGGGTGCGTCTACGAACCCCTGGAGGCGCGGGAGAGGGGGGCATGACGGCAGAACGTCCAGAGGTGGTCTACATCCCAGGCGACGGGATCGGCCCCGAGGTGATGCCGGCGGCGATCGAGGCGATCGAGACGGCGGTCAGGGGCGCCTACGGCGGGGCCCGGGCCATCCGGTGGACCGAGGCGGCAGCCGGGAAACGGGCCATGGACGAGGCGGGTTCCCCCTTGCCTGAGGCCACCCTCGACGCCATCCGGCGGGCCCGGGTGGCCCTGAAGGGCCCCCTGGAGACGCCGGTGGGGGGCGGGATCCGAAGCCTCAACGTGGCCCTGCGGAAGATCCTGGATCTCTACGCCTGCGTGCGCCCCGTGCGGTATTTCCCCGGCGTGCCCTCGCCCCTCAAGAACCCGGAACGGGTGAACGTGGTGATCTTCCGGGAGAACACGGAGGATGTGTACGCGGGGTACGAGTGGCAGGAGGGTACCCCCGAGGCCCTGCGGGTGATCCGGTTCCTGAACGACGAGATGGGCTGCGAGATCCCCGAGGACTCGGGGGTCGGGATCAAGCCCATGAGCGTCACGGGGTCGAAACGCCTCGTGCGGATGGCGATTTACCACGCCCTCGAGCAGGGTCGGCGGGTGGTGACCCTGGTGCACAAGGGCAACATCATGAAGTACACGGAAGGGGCGTTCCGGCGGTGGGGCTACGAGGTGGCCGCCCAGGAGTTCGCCGAAAAGACCGTGGTGGAGGCCGAGCTGGGGGATGGCGGCCCGCCGCCGGGCTCCGTGGTGGTGAACGACCGGATCGCCGACGCCATGTTCCAGGAGCTCATCCTCCGGCCCGAGCACTACGAGGTGCTCGCGCTGTCCAACCTGAACGGCGACTACATGTCGGACGCAGCGGCGGCGCTGGTGGGCGGACTGGGGCTCGCGCCGGGCGCCAACATCGGCGACGAGTACGCCGTGTTCGAGGCCACCCACGGCACCGCCCCCGACATCGCGGGCCAGGGCAGGGCAAATCCCGGAAGCCTGATCCTTTCGGGTGCGATGCTCCTTCGGCACCTGGGCTGGGCCGAGGCGGCCGATCGCCTGGAGGCGGCTGTGGCGAGGGTGCTCGCCGCCAAGCGGTTCACCCCCGACCTGGCGGCCCAGGTGGAGGGGGCGGAGCGGCTGTCCACCGAGGCCTTCGGCCGGGCCGTGGCCGCCGAGGCGGCCTGAGCACCGTCGGGCCCCCTCCTTGACTTCGCTTCCCCCCCTGTACTATGGTGCCGGCGCTCTGAAATATCGTAATATTTCTCATGTTTTTCTAATTCTGCTCGGGGGTCTCGTGACGGCCAACGCGACGGGTGTACGCATCTGGGCGCTGCTCCTCGCCCTCGGATGGCTCGTGACCGGCAGCGCGCCCCCCGCCGGCGCCAAGGTGTACATCGACATCAACGCGCCGGCGCTCCGGCCCGTGCCGGTGGCTGTGCCCCTCCTGCGCAAGGAGGCAGGGGTATCGGGCGAGCCCCACCGGGTGATCGCCGAGGTGCTGCGGTGGGACCTGGGGTTCGCGGGGCTGTTCGAGGTGGTGGATCCGCGGGCCTACCTGGAGGACCCCCAGCGGGCGCCGCTCCAGCCCGACGCCGCCGGGTTCGCGGACTGGATGGCCATCGGGGCGGAGCTCCTGATCAAGGGGAGGGTGCAGCCGGGGGAACTGGGCCTTTCGGTGGACCTGTGGGCCTACGACGTGCTCCGCCGGAGCTTCATCCTGGGGCGCCACTACGACGGCCCGGGTGAGTCCGCGCGCAGCATCGCCCACCGGTTCGCCAACACCCTGCTCGAGGAGTTCACGGGCACCCCGGGTCCGTTCGGGTCCCGGATCGCGTACGTCGTGGGGGTGGGGCGGGGCAAGGAGCTCGCCCTGGTGGACATGGACGGGGCGAACCCCGTGCGGCTCACCCGGACCGGGTCCCTCAATTTGAACCCCTCGTGGTCGAGGGAAGGTGGGTTCCTCTACTACACCTCCTACGTGCTCGGGGAGCCGGATCTCTACCTGCTCGACCTCTCGGACGGCCGATCTTGGGTGGTGTCGCGGCGAGGGGGGATCGATCTGGGGGGCCGGGATTCGCCCGACGGTACCGAGATCCTGATCACGCTGTCGGAGAACGGCAACTCCGAGATCTACCGCATGGAGAAGGCCACCCGCCGACTCGTGCGACTCACCCGCAGCCGCGCCATCGACGTGGCGCCGGCCTGGTCGCCCGACGGCCGCCAGGTGGTGTTCGTGTCGGACCGCATGGGGAACCCCCACATCTTTGTCATGAACCGCGACGGGGGGGACGTGCGGCGGTTGACCTACGCGGGCACCCACAACGGCGACCCCGAGTGGTCGCCAAGGGGCGACTGGATCGCGTTCACGGGCAAGGACGACCGAGGCCGGTTCCAGGTGTATCTCGTGGATCCCCGGGGTCGGGAGGTCCGGCAGTTGACGTTTGGGGCCTGGGACACCTACGATCCCACCTGGTCCCCCGACGGGCGGTTTCTGGCAGTGACCTCGAACCGCGAGGGGGAGAAGGCTGTGTACGTGTTCCGGGTCGGCGGCCAGGAGTTCCGCCGGGTCACCCCCCGGGGCGAGGTGGCCGAGCAGCCGGCCTGGGGCCCGGCGGTCCAGTGATCCCGGAGCCGGGGTGCGGGGGGGGGGGCGGCTTCGAGGCGACGACCCGCCCGGGAGGCGGGGGCCCCGGGCGATACGGACCCCACGGCGGGCCCTTCGGGGGGCGCTGGTGGGCGTTCCGCGGTCGGGCGTTTTGACGTTCCATCTTGTCTGCCGCTTGGTGCAGGACGACGAAAAGGAGGATCGTGACATGGGTCGGATGACACTGCGATGGGCCGTGGTGGGGATGCTGTTGGCCGCGTTGGCCGTGGGGGGATGCGCCAAGAAGCAGGTGCGCCAGGAGGGCGAAACGGCGGCCCCGGCGGCGAAGGTGACGCCCGTGAAGCCGGCGCCCGCCCCCAAGCCGGTGGTCCGGGAGACGCCGAAACCCGCGCCCGCGCCCGAGCCTCCGCCGGCTCGCACCGGCGCGGTGGAACCGGCGCCCGAAAAGCCCGTGGAGGGGGCGGGGCTCGCGCGGGAGACGACCCCGGGGCTCGAACGGATCCATTTCGATTTTGACAAGGCCGTGATCCGGCCCGATGCCCAGGAGGTGCTGCGGAAGAATGCCGAGTACCTGCAGCAGAACCCGGGGGTGCGCATCCGCATCGAGGGGCACTGCGACGAGCGGGGGACCACCGAGTACAATCTCGCCCTCGGGGAACGGCGGGCCAAGGCCGCGTTCCAGTACCTGATGGACCTCGGCATCGACCCTAACCGGATGAGCGTGGTGAGCTACGGCGAGGAGATGCCGCTCGATCCGCGCCACAACGAGGAGGCCTGGGCCAAGAACCGCCGGGCCGAGTTCGTGGAGGTGGGGCGGTAGATGCCGTCCGTGTTCGGTCGCGGGAAGGCCGTGGGCAGGGCCCTGGCGGGGGTCCTGCCCACGCTTGTGCTCCTTGGGGCCTGCGCGCAGATCCCCACCCGGGACGATGTGGCCCGGCAGGACGCGCGGTTTGCCGCTTTGGAAGAGCGGTTCCTCAAGCTCGAGCGGGCGCTGAGCGAGGCGCGGGCCACCGAGAAGGTCCCTGCGGCGCCCGACTACGGGCCCCGCCTGGCGGAGCTCGGCCAGCAGATCGAGGCCTTGGACGCCCAGGTTCGGACGCTCCTCGGCCGCGTGGACGCGCTGGAGAAGCGGCCGGCCCCCGCGATGCCCGGGGATCGGCTGGAGGCCCTGGAGCGGCGGCTCGACGACCTCGGGAAGCGGGTGGCCGCGCTCGAGGCGAGAACGGCGGCTGCGGCGCCGTCCGCAACGCCGGCTCCGACACCCGCGCCGCCAGCGGCCGCGGCCGAGCCCCTCAAGCCGGAGCCGGCGCAGCCCCGGGGCTCGGCCCAAGAGCTCTACGACAGGGCGTATGCCCTCTACAAGGAGGGCAAACACGCCGAGGCCCGGGAGGCGTTCCAGCGGTTCATCGAGCTCTACCCCAAGACCGACCTCACCGACAACGCCTATTTCTGGATCGGCGAGAGCTATTACGACCAGCGGGAGTTCGAGAAGGCGATCCTCGCGTACGACAAGGTGGTGCAGGAGTTCCCCCGGGGGGACAAGGTCCCGAGCGCGCTCCTCAAGCAGGCCTTCGCCTTTGACGCCATCGGCGACCCGGTGGACGCCCGCATCCTGCTAAAGAAGCTCCTCCGGGAGCATCCCTCCTCGGAACAGGCCGCCATCGCCCGCAAAAAGCTGGAGATGCTGGGGGAGTGAAGGTGACGCCCCGTCGCCGCTCCATCCTCCCGCGGCTTCAGGACGACGACCCCGAGGTGCGTCGGGTTGCCGCCGAGGCCTTGGACCGCCTCGACCTCTTGGAGCGCCTGTCGCAGGCGGTGCGGGAGGCCTCGGCGGGGGGCGAGGAGGAGTGGGTGGCGCTCCTGCGGGCGCTCGAGGGGGTGCGCGACGACCTGGGGCTGCGGTTCGCCGTGCGCGGGCTGGGCCACGCCCAGCCCGGGGTGCGAGTGGCGGCGCTCCGGGTGGTCGAGGCCTACCGGGACTGGCGGGTCACCCCCAGGGTGGTGGAGCGGTTGGCCGACGAGGAACCGCTCGTCCGGGTCCGGGCGGCCGAAGTCCTGGGGGACCTGGGCGACCGGCGGGCGGGCCCGGCCCTGGCCGAACGACTCGACGACCCGTCGCCTTCGGTGCGGGCGGCCGCGGCCCGGGCGGTGGGGCTCCTCGGGTTCCAGCCGGCGGTGGCTCCGCTCACCCGGTTGGCGGCGGATGCGGACGCAGCCGTTCGGGCCGCCGCCGTAGAGGCCCTGGGCCGCATCGGGCTCAGCGGCGAACCCGGGCCAGAACCTCGTGGGGCCGGATCCCGTGGACCAGCGGGTCCACCCACCGAACCACCTCCCGGCCGGTGATGGGCCGGACGACCTGCTCCCCCGGCGGAAGCGGCCGGCCGGTGGGATCGACCACCACACACACCTCGCCCACCTCTCCGATAGCGGTCAGCCGGGTCACCACGGCCACCTCCCCGCTCGTCAACCGCACCGCCGACCCCACCGGCACGGTGCCGATCGCCTTCCGGAAGGCCTCCACGGCCTCCGGGTCGAAGTTCTTCCCCGAGAGCCACTGCACCTGGGACACCGCCTCGGGAAGCGGAAGGGGCCGGCTGTACGGGCGGTGGGTCGTCATGGCGTCATAGGCGTCCACCACCGTGACGATCGGGCTCAACCGGTCGAGCCGGTAGCCGGGAGGGCGGTCCGGATACCCGCCGCCGTCGTGGTGCATGTGGTGTTCGTAGACCAGCCGGGCGACGCCGGGGGGAAGCCCGTCCATGGCTTCCAGGAGTTGACGGCCCAGAACGGGGTGGCGCCGCATGGCCGCCCACTCCGTGGGATCCAGGTGCCCGGGTTTGCGGACGATCTCGGCAGGGGTCCGGGTTTTTCCGATGTCGTGGAGAAGCGCCCCCACGCCTAGACGCTCGGTTTCCCCTGTGCCGACCCGTAATTGCTGGCCCAGGGAGAGGGCTAGGAGGCACACGTTCACGCTGTGGTGGAACGTGTAGCGATCGTAGCTCTTGAGGAGCGCGAGGCCTTGGCCCACGGCGGGATCCTCTTCCAAGATCTTCACGAACGACTGGACGCACCGGCACGCCCGTTCGGGATCGGGGATCCGCCCCTCCTGGGCTTCCCGGTACGCGACCTCCAAAGCGTCCAGAGCCTCGAGATAGGTGCGTTGCCCCCGCTTCCAGGGATCCCCCTCGTCTACCTTGGTCAGGCGCACGTGGCGCCCTTCCCACGGCGCCGGGTCGGAGCCGGTGAGCCAGGCGAGGAACCGCCCCACCTCGGCCCCGGTGGCCCTCGGCCCGATCTCCACGGCCTCGACGTCTCGGGCCGCGAACCACCGGACCAGGTCCGCCGCGACCGGGTCTTCGGGGAGCCAGGTGACGCCGCCCAGCAAAAGGTGCGAGGGGGTCTTGGCGAGGAGCAAGGGTTCGCCGGGGGCCAGGGCTTCGGCCAACTCCCGGTCGAGGGCCTGCAGGGCCCGCACCACCGCCGTGTGCCCGGACGGGTAGAGGGTTTGGGCCTTGGCCGCGCCCACGAGGCTTCTCAGGAGGCGGTCGGCTTGGCCGGGAAACAGCGCGCCGCTCAAGATTCTGCTCCTCCGTCCCGGGCCGCGGCGATCGCCCGGCGGGCGGCCGCGCGGAGCCGCGGGCTTCCGGTTTCGGCTACGCGCTCCAGGGCTGCCAGGGCCTCTTCGCCCCCCAGATCGCCGAGCGCCTGGATCGCAGCCTCCTGGATCTCCTCCCAGCGCGCCCTGCGCAGCCAGGGACGCTTTCGGACGATCCGCAGGAGCCGTGGCACCGACTCCCGGTGGCCGATCCGGCCCAGGGCCCGCAGCACGGCCGGCTTCAGGTCCCAGTGGGGGGCCCGGACCGGGATCCCGTCGTAAAGCTTCCAGAGGGCTTCGGCCATGGCGGCCGACCGCCGGGCCGTCGCCGCGGAGATCGCCATCAGGCGCACCGACGGGTCAGGGTCCTCGAGGAGCTCCCGGATCCGGTCCTCGGCCTCGGGGAGCGGCGAACGGCCGAGCATCCGGGCGGCTTCGCGCCGGATCCGGGGGTCCGGGTCGGCGCTTGCGCGCAGCATCCCCTTCACGGCCTCGGGCGTACCGATACCGCCCAGGATCGTCACCATGTTGCGCACCACGTACCACCGCTGGTCCTCGAGCATCTTGAGGGCCACGGGAACCACCGGTTCCCCGATGCCTACCAAGATCTCCACCAGCCGCCGTCTGCCGAGGCGGCGTTTTTCGGCCACGAGGGCGTTCACCAAGGGCACCACCGCGGTTTTTCCGAGCGCCCTGAGCACATAAGCCCCGGCCTCGGCGTCGGCCTCCGAGGTCTCCCCGGCCACCCGGCCGATGAGCCATTCGAGGAACTCGCCCCTGAGGAGCATCCGGATGGTGTCGAGCAGATAGTCCCGCCGGACCTCGTCCCCCAGGGCGTCCATGCCCTGGGCCTCTCGGAAGAGGAACAGGATCACGTCGTAGGCCTCCCGGAACCGCTGCATCTCGGTGTAGTCGCCCACGAACCGGGCCACCTCCTCGAGCACCGCCAGGAACCCCGGCACGCTCTCTTCCTGGCCGAGGCGCATGAGGAGGTCGAACACCCGCTTTTCCCGGGGGCCCCGTTTGCCGAGCGCCCCCCACCGGGCCTGGAGCGCCGGGTCGGCCAGGGCCTGGGGGACCCGGTCAGACGGGAGCGGTTGCCCCCACGCGGTGGGCCTGCGCGGCTCCGGCCGGTTCGGGGCTGCCACCGCGCGAGCCGCCGTGATCTCGAGGTGAGCCGCGTACAGGCTCCTGGCCCACAGGGCCGCGAGCCCTCCCTGGGGGGCGAGGGTGTCCGGGCTCGCGGCCAGAAGGTCCACCAGGTGGGCGAAGGCGTCCTTCGAGCAGGGCCGGAGCACCCGCAACCCGCGAAGCCCGTGCCGGCCCAACAGGCGGGCCAGTCCGGTAACCGCCGGATTCCGGGTGCCCACGGGCTCGTCGCCGAGCCAGAGTTTTCCGTCCCGAAACTCGAGCCCGGGCTCGGCCCAGCGGTAGTCCTCCTCCGCCTCCCGCCAGGACCGGTACGCCTGCTGGAGAATGCCGGCGAGTTGGGGGTGTCCCTGGGGGTAGAACTGCCGCGCCGATACGGCCCGGTGCAGGCTGGCGAGGGCCGCCTCGATCTTGGCCGGGGGAAGCACGAGCCGGTTATCGGGCACAGGGGTGGGTTCCATGCAGTTCGGCTTTCTTGTTCGGGTTTTTGGGCCTGTGCTAGAGTGTCTGGGAAACCGAAACGATCATCCTTCCCGGGCTCCTCCCACGGCGCCGGGTTGTCTCCTCTTGCCGGACGGTATCCTTTCCATGGGCAAAACGGCCCGCTGGTGTCTGGCCGCCGCGGCGGTCCTCGCGGTCGTCGGGGGCGCGGCAGGCCTCCTCCTGCGACAAGTCCTCGCCGATCTCCCCGACGCGACCTCCCTGCGGCGGTACCGGCCCCCCCTGACCACCACGGTATGGAGCCGGGACGGCGTGCTCCTGGCGGAGTTCTACCAGGAGCGGCGCAAGCTGGTCCAGGTGGAAGACCTCCCCGCCCACGTGGTACGCGCCTTCCTCGCCGCTGAGGACAGTGAGTTCTTCTCCCACGAGGGCGTGGACCTGGCCGGCATCGTGCGCGCCGCCTGGACGAACCTCCGGGCCGGCCGCGTCGTGCAGGGCGGGAGCACCATCACCCAGCAGGTGGCGAAATCGCTCCTCCTGAGCCCCGAGCGAAGCCTCCAACGCAAGATCCGCGAGGCGGTCCTGGCGGTACGGATCGAACGGGACCTCACGAAGGACGAGATCCTGCGGCTTTACCTCAACCAGATCTACCTCGGCCACGGCGCCTACGGGGTGGAGTCGGCCGCTGAGGTATATTTCGGCATCTCGGCGAAAGAGTTGAGCCTCGCCCAGGCTGCGCTGCTGGCCGGGCTGCCCCAGGCGCCGAGCCGGTACGACCCCTACCGGCACCCGGAGCGGGCCTTGGAGCGGCGCCGGTACGTCCTGGGCCGGATGGCCGAGGAGGGGTGGATCCTGGAGGAGGAGGCCGCCGCCGCGGCCGAGGAACCGCTGGAGTTGGCCGGATACGAGAACCCCTTCGGCCGCGTGGCCCCTTACTATGCGGAGCACATCCGTCGGCTCTTGGTGAAGCGATACGGGGAGAACGCGGTGCTGAGGGGGGGGCTCACCGTGGTGACGGCCCTGGACGCGCGGCTCCAGGCCGCGGCCCAGGAGGCGCTCCGCCGGGGTCTCGAGGCCGTGGACCGGAGGGGAGGGTTCCGGGGCCCGGTGGGCCACGGGGACCCGGCCGATCCCGGCCCGTTTGGGGAAGGCCCGGCCCCTGCCCCCGGGAGCCGGGTCCAGGGCCTCGTGGTAGATGTGTCGGAGGGGGGGGCCGCGGTGCTCGTGGGGGGACTCAGGGTCCCGATGCCCGCCGAAACCATGGGGTGGGCCCTCCCCCGCGGCAAGGGGCCCACGGATCTGCTCCGGCCCGGCGACGTGGTGTGGTGCGACATCGAGGACGACGGGGCCGGGGGGCTCACGGCCCATCTGGCCCAGGAGCCCGAGGTGGAAGGGGCCCTCGTGTGCCTCGACCCCCACACCGGGGAGGTCCTGGCCCTGGTGGGGGGATACGACTTCCGACGGAGCCAGTTCAACCGGGCCGTGCAGGCCCGGCGCCAGCCGGGTTCGGCCCTCAAGCCCCTTCTGTATGCGGCGGCCCTGGCCAAGGGGTACACCCCCGCTACCCTGGTCTACGACACCCCGGTGGTGTTCGGGTCGCCCGACCTGCCGGAGAAATGGAAGCCCCACAACTACACGGAGCGGTTCTACGGGGCCACGACCCTGCGCGAGGCGCTCGTGCGTTCGCGAAACGTGGTCACCGTGAAGGTGCTCCAGGACATCGGGGTGGGATACGGGGTGTCGTTCCTGAAACGACTGGGCCTACGGGCCGAGATCCCGGCCGACCTCTCGGTGGCGCTAGGCTCCCCGGCGGTGAGCCCGCTGGACCTTGCCGCCGTGTACACCGCGTTCCCCTCGGGAGGCCTCCGGCACGACCCGGTGTTCCTGCTCCGGGTGGAGGACCGGGACGGCAACGTGCTCGAGGCCTTCGAAGAGCCCGCAGGCGACCCCGTGCTGGACCCGGCCCTGGCCTATGTGATGACCGACATGATGCGGGGCGTGGTGCGGGAGGGCACCGGGCGGGCGGTTCGGGCGCTGGGCAGGCCGGCCGCCGGAAAAACCGGCACCACCAACGACTACCGGGACGCCTGGTTCGTGGGGTTCACCCCGGACCTCCTGGCCTTGGTCTGGGTGGGGTACGACGACAACCGAAGCCTCGGCCGCAAAGAAACCGGAGGCCGGGCCGCGGCGCCCATCTGGCTCGCCTTCATGCGGGAGGCGCTCCGGGGCCGGCCGAAGGCCGATTTCCCGGTGCCCCAGGGCGTGGAGTTTGCAAGGGTCGACGCGGAGACCGGAAAACTGGCCGGCCCCGGATCCCGAAAGACGTTTACGGCCGCGTTCGTGAAGGGCACGGTCCCCGAGGCCCCGCCTGCGGCCGCGCCCCGTGAGGAGGCGGAACCCGCCGTTCCCGTGGGCCGCGCGGTGGACCCCCGCGATCCGGCGGCCCTGGAGCTCCTGCGATGAACAATCCCCAGCCCCTGACCGATCGTCACCGCCGCCGCATCAACTACCTGCGGATCTCGGTCACCGACCGGTGCAACCTGCGGTGCCGGTACTGCATGCCCGAGGAAGGGGTGCCGTCGCTTCGGCACGAGGACGTGCTGTCCTACGAGGAGTTCCTGCGAGTCGCCCGCGTGGCCGTGCGGCTGGGGATCGAAAAAATCCGGGTTACCGGCGGAGAACCCCTGGTCCGCAGGGGGATCGAGGCGTTCCTGGCGCGGCTCTCGGCCCTGGAGGGCCTGCGGGATCTGGCGCTCACGACGAACGGGGTGCTCCTGGCCGAACGGGTGGAGGCCCTCCAACGGGCCGGCCTGCGCCGCGTGAACGTGAGCCTCGACACCCTCAGGCCCGACCGGTTCGAGCACATCGCCCGTCGGCCGGGGTTGGAACGGGTGCTCGCCGGCATCCGGGCGGCACGGGATGCAGGGCTTCGGCCGGTCAAGGTGAACGTGGTGGCCATGCGGGGGGTGAACGAGGACGAGATCCTCGATTTCGCCGCCTTTGCCCGGGACGAGGGGGTGGAGGTGCGGTTCATCGAGTTCATGCCGGCCGGGGCCGACTGGGAGGAGGCCCGGGTCGTCCCGGCTCGGGAGATCCTGGAGGTGCTCTCGACCCTGGGGCCCCTCGTGCCCCGGGCCAATGGGTCCCACGGCGGGCCGAGCCGGGTGTTCGAGCTCCCCGGCGGGGGAACCGTGGGCGTCATCAGCCCGCTGAGCGATCACTTCTGCGGCTCGTGCAACCGCATGCGGATCACGGCCGAGGGGAAACTCCGCACCTGCCTCTTTTCCCGGGATGAGATCGATCTGAGGCTCGTGCTGCGGTCGGGCACGGACGACGCCGAGCTCGCCCGGGTGCTGCGGGACGCCGTCTCGGCCAAGCCCCCGGGCCACGGCATCGCGGCCGCCCCCGACGGCCCCCGGGACCGGCCCTTTATGCACAAGGTGGGGGGGTAAGGAAAGGCGCGAACGCGCGGACGCGAAGCGAGCCCCGTTGCCTCCCAGTTCCCCCGAGGGGGTTACTTTGCCCGGGCGACCGGGTAGGGCACCCGGCCGCGGTCCAGGAGGTAGTGCTTGGGGTTGACGTATTTGCCGTCCACCTTGACCGAGTAGTGAAGGTGGGGGCCGGTGGACCGGCGGCCGCTGGAGCCCATGGTGGCGATCCGATCGCCGCGCTTGACCCGCTGGCCCCGCTTCACGAGCACCTTGTCTAGGTGCCCGAAAATGGTCCGGATGCCGTTGCCGTGGTCCAGGGTGATCGACCGGCCGAGGTTCCGGTCACGCACCACGCGCACCACTTTACCGTCGGCGGGGGCCACGATCGGGGTGCCCTTGCGGCCGGCCATGTCGATGCCGTTGTGGAACTCCCTCTTTCCGGTGAACGGACTCCGGCGCCAGCCGAATCCCGAGCTGATCCAGTGCTCCCCGTCCACCGGGGTGATCGCCGGGATCGCGTCCCAGGAGCGTTTCTGGGCCTCCACGGCCCGGGCAAGATCCCCCAGGTCCGTGGCCAGGGACCGCACGTCATCCAGGAGCCGGGGGGCCCGGGTGCCGGGTGCGGCGTCCTCCTCGGCCTGAGCCGTGCGGTCGGCCGGCGAGACCGCGTCAATCGCTACGTCGCCGAGGCTGCCTTTCCCGCCTCCTTCTTCGGCGGGGAGTTCCGTCGCCGAATCCTCGCCCGTATCGGTCTCGAGGCCCAGCCAGGACCGGATCTTTGCTTCCTCCGCCCGCACCCGGGCGAGGCCCTCCCTGACCTGTTCCATCTCGGTCCGGGCCGCGGCGAGCCGCTCGGCCAGTTCGGCCCGTTCGCCCTCCACTCGGGCCAACCTCTCCCGCAGGGCCGCGCTTTCCGCCTGCAACCGGAGTGCGGTGGCCGTGCCGACCACCGCCAGCAGCACGGCGGCCAGAACGACGCCCAGGCTGACCAGGAGAAACCGGCGAGAGAGCACCAGCCGGTTCGCCTCGCCCGTGGCCCGGGAGGTCCAGGAGAGGGTTACGAAATCGGACTTTTGGTCCATGGGAATCCTCGCTGAGGCAATCTCCGGCCTCCCCCCGGATCGGCCGAAAAACGGCCGGCATTTCTTACCACAGGGGTCCTTCGATGTCCATTTCACGGGGCGTCTCCCCCACCCGTGCTGCAAACCGCGGGCCCGGTCAGAGGGAAGCGTCCTGTTCGCAAGAACAGGAACGTCCGCTGTTCGGTCACAGAGGGATCGCCCGTGCCAGGGGTCAGAAGACAGAAGACAGACGACAGAGGACAGGGCCTTTCTGGCATCTGCCCTCCGAACGTTAGCCCCTGATTCGGTGCCACTCCCACAGGGTGTGGCACGGGAGAGGACGCCGGAGTCCCAAAGGTTCTTGGCCGCCTAGCCGCCAAGCAGCCCAACCGCCCAGCGGAAGTCACTCGGCTGGCTCGATGGAGGGGGTGCGGGCGAGCACGAGCACATCCACCGCTGCCGCGCCGGCCGCCAGGCAGGCCGCCGCGGCCGCCCGGGCCGTGGCCGTGGTGGTGGCCACGTCGTCCACCAGGAGAACGCTCCCGTCCAGCCGCTCCGCGGCCCGGTAGGCTCGGGCGGTTTGGCGGAACCGATCGGGGGCCGACCGGCCCACCAGGTCCGGGGCGGTCGGGTCCTTCGCAAGGGCGCGGGGGCGCCAGGGGGCCCCGCTGTGGTGCGCCACCGCCCGCGACAGGATGCCGGGCAGGTCGAACCCCCGGCGCAGGAACGCGGGCCGGGCCGGGGGGACCGGCACCACGGCATCGTAGTGCTCTTCGGGATAGTGGCGCTCCAGCGCCTCCCGGGCCCACCGGACCAGGGTGGACCGCACCTCGATCCGACCCCCGTATTTCATGGCCTGGATGAGATCGGCCGCCGCCCCCCGGTAGGCGGCCCAGGCCCGGAGCCGGCGGAACGGGGGCGGCGCGGCGAGGCAACGGGGGCAGGGATGGGAGGCGGTCTCGCCGGGGTAGGGCAGGGAGCACGTGGGACACCACGGCTCCCCGAGGAGGTCGAGGCTTACGGAGCAGTCGGGGCAAAGGCCCGTGGGGCCGGGAGCCGATCCGGCGCACCGGGGGCACAGGGGCGGCACCACCACGTCGAGCACCGCGCCCCAGGCGGCGCGGGCGAGGGCCCGGATCACCCCGCCACGAGGTCCTCCCCGGTCATGGGGTCGGGCTTGGGAATCCCGAGCACCCGGAGCAGGGTGGGCGCCACGTCGGCCAACCGCCCGCCCTCGCGCAGCCGCAGGCCCGGCCGGTCCGGGTCCGAGAAGATGCAGGGCACACGGTTCGAGGTGTGGGCCGTGTGGGGCTGGCGGTGGGGCTCGTCCCACATCTCCTCGGCGTTTCCGTGGTCGCCCGTGATGAGGAACGCGTACCCCTCGTCCCGGAGGGTCGCCACCACCTCCCCCACGCAGCGGTCCACCGCCTCCACGGCCCGCACGGCGGCCTCGTAGACCCCGGTGTGGCCCACCATGTCCAGGTTCGCGAAGTTGACCACGACGAGCCCGTAGGCGCGCCTCCGGATCTCCTGGACCAGGCGGTCCTTCACCGCGAAGGCGCTCATCTCGGGCTTCTGGTCGTAGGTGGCCACGTCCCGGGGGCTCGGGATCAGCACCCGGTCTTCCCCGGGGAAGGCGGTTTCCTCCCCGCCGTTGAAGAAGTAGGTCACGTGGGCGTACTTCTCGGTCTCGGCGATCCGGAGTTGCTTGAGGCCCGCCTCGGCCACCACCTCTCCGAAGATCTTCTCGAGCCGCTCGGGGGGAAAGGCCACCGGGAGGTCGAAGGTCTCGTCGTAGAGGGTGAAGGTGACGAACCGGCTGAGCCGGGGCCGGTCCGAGGCGTCGAAGGCGTCGAACCCGGGCTGGGTGAACGCCCGGGTGAGCTCCCGGGCCCGGTCGGCCCGGAAGTTGAAGAACACGACGGCGTCCCCGTCGGCCACCCGGGCCACCGGCTGGCCCGCGGGGGTGTGGATGACCCGGGGCACCACGAACTCGTCGGTCTGGCCCTCGGCGTAGGCCGAGCGGACGGCCTCCGCCGCCGAGGGGGCGGGAATCCCCTCCCCTCGCACCAGGGCGGCCCAGGCCTTCTCCACCCGGTCCCAACGGTTGTCCCGGTCCATGGCGTAGTACCGCCCGCTCACCGTGGCGATGGCCCCCACCCCGATCCGGGCGAGCTCCCGCTCCAGGGCCTCGATGTAGCCCAGACCGCTCTGGGGCGGCGTGTCCCGGCCGTCGAGAAAGGCGTGGACGTACACCCGGTCGAGCCCCTGGCGTTTGGCGAGTTCCACGAGGGCGTAGAGGTGCTCCTGGTGGCTGTGGACCCCGCCGTCGGAGACGAGGCCCAGGAGGTGGACCGCTCCGCCGGCCTCCTTCGCGGCCCGGCAGGCGTCCGCGAGGACCGGGTTTTTGAAGAAGCTCCCGTCCCGGATGGCGAGATTGATCCGGGTGTAATCCTGGTACACGATCCGGCCGGCCCCCAGGTTCAGGTGCCCCACCTCGGAGTTGCCCATCTGGCCCTCGGGGAGTCCCACGTCGAGGCCCGAGGCGCCGAGGGTGGTCCACGCCTCGGTGGCGAACAGCCGGTCCAGGTTCGGGGTGCGGGCCCCGGCCACGGCGTTGTGGGTGCCGTCGGGCCGGTACCCCCAGCCGTCCAGGATGATAAGGGCCGCGGGCCTCATGCCGCAGCCTCCCGGGCCACCGGGGTCTTCTCGGTCCGGGGCGGCACGGCCTCGAGGTCGAGTTCGAGGGTGTCGATCCGGGAGCACCCCGGGCACCCCACCTGCCAGATCGCGGTGCGGCGGCCGCAGGCCGAGCAGACGAAGGCGAATCCCGGGCCGTCGGGGCCCTCGCCGGCCACGGCGGCCCGGAACTCGGCGGCCGCCAGGTCGAACGACCGGGCCCGGTGGAGCGCCTCGGCCTTGAGAAGCCGGGCCGTCCGGGTGCCCGCCACCGGGGCGGGCAGGCGGTCGAGGACCTTGAGGGCCTCCTCGTTCTCCTCGAGGTCCAGAAGGAGCCGGGCGAGAAAGAGGGGGCCGGCTTCGTTCTTGCGGCTCAGTTTCTTGAGGGTCTTCGCCAGGTCCTTCTCCGCGCCCCTGCGTTTCGCCTCGTCCACGGCACGCATGAGAAGCCCGGGCTGCCCGGTGGCCTGGTACCCCCGGATCCAGGTCTGGAGGGCCTCGTCCGCCCGGCCCTCGGCCAGGAGCGCCTCCCCCAGGGCCAGGTGGGCCGGGGCGAACCCCCGCTCCGACCGGATCAGTTCCTGGAGCACCGCCACGTCGGGCCGGGCCGGATCGGCCGTGGCCTGGCGGAACCGCATTTCGAGCAACTCCCTTCTCGCCGCAGCCTTGGCCTCCCGGCCCTCGGCCAGGGTCACCAGCTTCTCCTGGACCCGCACCGCCTCGCCCCAGTTGCCGCGCTCCCGGTAGAGGTCGCGCAGCCGCGAGAGCGCCTCGCGGTGGTTCGGGTCGCGTTCGAGCCACCGCCGAAGCACCGCCACCTGGCCCTCGTAGTCCCCCCGGAGCCGGTACACGTCGAGGAGCTGCACGAGGGCCTCGGCGTTGGAGGGATCGCGGGCCAAGAGGTCCTTGAGCACCTTCTCCGCCTTCTCCGTTCGGCCCTCGGCCAGCTCCACCCGGGCCATCTCCAGGGCGACGAGGGCCTCGTCGCCGGCCTTCCGGCGGGCCTGCCGGAGGAGCCGCAGGGCCCGGCGGTGCTTGCCCATGGCCGCCTCGGCGCGGCCGGCCAGAAGGAGCGCCCGGGCCTCGGCCAGCCGCTCGTCGGCCTTGCGGTGGCGCCAGAACCCGAACGACCGCAGGGCCTCCCGAAACGCGCTCAGGCCCATGGCCGCGCCGAACCCGGCCAGGAAAAACAGGAAGATCACCAGGGCGACGCTGGTGGTCACCCGGGTGCCGGGGTAGATCTGGAACTCCACGGACCCCGGGTTCAGGGTGAACACGTACCCGAACGCCACCAGCAGCAACACGATCGCGACGACCGCCAGTTTGTTTTTCACCTCGTCACCCCTTCCGGGGCCTCGGGGCCCCTCGAACCCCGGCACGCGGTCCGGGTCCGTTGTCCGACGGCGCGGGACGACCGGGCAGGCCACGGGCGCCCCCCCGGAGTCGGCCTCCCGGGACGTCTTCCCCGGGGCCTACCCCGCCGGGTTTCCTTCCTTCTCCCTCAGGGCCTTGCACTCCACGCACAGGGTGGCCCAGGGCACCGCCTCCAGCCGGGCGTCCGGGATCAGCTCCCCGCAGTCCTCGCACCGGCCGAAGCTCCCGTCGGCGATCCGCTCCAGCGCCTCCTCGATCTGGCGCAGCCGCTCGCGCTCGCGTTCGCTCAGGTTGAGCAGAACCTGGCGGTTGTACGTGTTCGCCGCGTCGTCTCCCACGTCCTGCACCGCATCGGTGCCCAGGGAGAACCCCTCCTCGCGCAGTTCCTGCACCTCGTCCGCCAGTTCGTCCCGGAGGGCGAGGAGTTTCTGCTTCCAACGTTCAAGCTGTTCCGGCTTCATCGGCCTTATCCCTTTTCGTTGGTCGTTCGTCGGTTCCGGTGATCCGCTGCGGGGCCGTGTACACGTTGAACCGCTCCCCCCGCACGTAGCCCACCACGGTCACGTTGAGGTCCCGGGCGAGTTCGAGGGCCAGGTGGGTGGGCGCCGAGCGCGACACCAGCACCGGACACCCCATCTTGGCCGTCTTGAGCAGGATCTCCGACGAGACCCGGCCCGTGGTGAGGAGCAGGGTCCCGGCCGTGTCCACGCCCTCCAGGAACGCCCAGCCCCCCAGCATGTCCACCGCGTTGTGGCGCCCCACGTCGGTGCGGAAGCAGAGCGTCCGCTCCCCGTCCGACAGGCTCGCGTTGTGGGTCCCCCCGGTCTCCCGGTAGAGGCCCGAGCGCTTCTGGAGTTCCTGCATCCGGCGCAGGATCTGGCCCGGCGCCACCCGCAGCCCGTCCGGGAGGGGCCGGGTCCGGAGCCCGTCCAGGGCCGAATAGAAGGTCGTGCCCTTGCCGCAGCCCGTCGTGACCACCCGGCGGTCCATGAGTTTCAGGAGGGCGTCCACGTCCCGCCGCACCCGCACCCGGACGGCCCCGGGTTCGGCCCGGTACGACTCGAGCTCCTCGCGGGTCTGGAAGAACCCCTCCGACCGCAGGAACCCCAACGCCAGTTCCACGGGGTGGTCCCCGAGGGTGAGGAGGGTCACCACCTCGCGGTCGTTCACGTAGAGGGTGAGGGGCTCCTCCCGCACGACCACGTCGTCGAGCCGGTGAAACCCCCCGTGCTGGTAGCGCACGATCGGCCAGGTCTGGGTTCCCATCGAAGGGTCAGCCTCCGGTCCGCGGTCGTCGGTCTGCGGTCAATCCCCCGCCGGCCCGGGTGGGGCGCGGGCCGGCCGCTGCAGAGGGCAACCCGGTTGCGTTCCCCTCGGGGTTTCCTCCCCCCTCTCGGGCGTTCCGGCCCCTAGCCTCCGGATTCGGCGGCCGGATCCCTCGCTCGCGCCTTGGGTCCGGGCAGGCGCACGTCGCCCCGGCGGGTGGTGATGCGCTTGCCGTCCAGGTACTCGAGGAGCGGGATCGTGTACTTGCGCGTCGTGTTCGTGAACGCCTTGATCTCCGCCACCCCGATCTCGGGTTTCTCCCGGAAAAGCGCCACCACGTGGTCTGCCAGGGCCTCCAGGTCCTCGGTCCGAAAGAGGTAGCCCTCCTTCGTCCGGTGGAGGACCCCCTGCTCCACCAGGTACTCCACCACGGGGCGGACCGTGCGTTCGTCCTCCCCGAGCTCGGCCGCCAGTTGGGCCAGGGTCGGCCCCTCGAACCTGCGCCGCTCCATGACGGAAAGGATCCGCCCCCTCGCGACCTCGTCGGCCGCGTCGAGCTGGGGCACGAACGAGGCGAGCCGCACCGTGTTCCCCTCGGTGGCGATCCGGCCCTCGGCGGCGAGCCGCTCCAGGGTGAACTCCACGAGCTTCGCATCGGCGAACCGGGGCAGGCGGCCCCGCAGTTCCTCGAGCCCCAGCCCCCGGCGCAGGGGGTTTTCCGCGTGGAACCCTTCGAGGATCCTCTCCGCCCGGGTCTCCAGGTCCTCCACCACGGCCCGATGGTGGTGGCGCTGGGCCTTGCGGTCGGTCACGAGCGCGACCCCCGACCGCACGGCCGCCTGGAGGAGTTGGCGGGCCTCGTCGATCGTGCCCCCCAGGGCCACCTGGGCCTCCAGCGGCGTCATGCCCCGGTGGGCCCGGGCCGCCAGGAACTGGGCCAGCCGGTCCGCCGGTTCCCCGAGGTGGAGGACCCGGAGGCTCTCCACGGTTTCCGCCCGTTTGCCCCGGTGCTTGCGGGGCTGGTGGTCGAGCACCACCCCCCCGCCCAGGGTGCGCGCGGGGGAGAAGGCCCGGAGCACGAACCGGTCGCCGGGGCAGGCGACGAACCACTCCGGGCTGCGAAGCTGGGCGTAGGCCGCCTCCCCCGGGGCCAGCCGGTCGCCCTCCTGCAGGGCCACGATGACCGGCACCTCCTGGGCGGCCACGTGGAGCCGCACCCGGGCCCGGTCGGGAAGGGCCCGAACTTCGTGCGGCAGGAGTTCCAGGTGGACGTCCACCATCCGGGTGGGGGCCAGGGTGCCGGGGTGGGCGACCGTGGCGCCACGCTCCAGGTCTTCCACCTCCAGGCCGGCCAGGTTCAGCGCCGCCCGCTGCCCGGCCACGGCCTTGGTCACCTCCCGGCCGTGGACCTGGATGTTCCGGATCTTCGTGGGCCGCACCCGGGGCAGCACCACGGCCTCGTCGTCCCGGCGCGCGGCGCCCGAGATCACCGTGCCCGTGACCACCGTGCCGAACCCCCGGATGGTGAACACCCGGTCCACGGGCAGCCGGAACACGCCCCGGCTGCCCCGGGGCGGGATCTTGGCCACCAGGGCGTCGAGCTCCCGCAGGAGGTCCCCGAGGCCCTGGCCGGTCACGGCGCTCACCGGCACGATGGGAGCCCCCTCGAGGAAGGTGCCCTCGACCGCGAGTTCCACGTCGTCCCGGGCGAGCTCGAGAAGATCGGGGTCCACCATGTCGGCCTTGGTGAGGGCCACCAGGCCGTGGCGCACGCCCAGGAGCCGGCAGATGTCCAGGTGCTCGCGGGTCTGGGGCATCACCCCCTCGTCCGCGGCGACCACCAGGAGCACCAGGTCGATCCCGGCGGCGCCGGCCACCATGTGGCGCACGAACCGCTCGTGGCCCGGCACGTCCACCACCGAGAGCCCGACCCCGCTCGGCAGCTCCAGGTGGGCGAACCCGAGCTCGATCGTGATCCCCCGCTCCTTCTCCTCCTTGAGCCGGTCGGTGTCGATGCCGGTCAAGGCGCGGACGAGCGAGGTCTTGCCGTGGTCGATGTGCCCTGCGGTGCCCAGGGTGAGGCGCGGCGCGTCGGACATGTGCCCCGTCGGGTGAGAGAACGAAAACGCAAGGACCCCCTGGCGAAAGACCGTAGGATGCTAGCAGAGGGCCCCCGGCCCTTCAAGCAAACCGGGCCGCGCGGGAAGCCCCTTGACACGGCGGGGGCGTTATGGGATTTTACCGTCCGGTAAGTAAGCGACGGGGCGCGGGGCGGCCTCCCCACCGAGACCCGGGCCGTGGGGTTGTCGCGGCTCGATCGCCGCTCCCCCAACGGTCCGACAAGGGCAACGAAGGAGGTCGGATCGGCTCTCGGCCGCCCGGCCCTTCCACCCCCCAGCGAGGCGATCCGTGGCTCAACCCGTTACCCGGGAAGACCGGCGGGAACAGATCTTCGCGGTGGGCGCGCGGCTCTTCGCCCGGCGGGGCTACGAGCGCACCACGCTCCAGGACGTGGCCGACGCCCTGGGGGTCACGAAACCCGCCTTTTACTACTACTACCGGTCGAAGGAGGATCTCCTCTACGAGATCCTCTCGTTCTCCATGGACCGGGTCACCGAGGACATCGAGGCGGCCCTGGCCCTGGACGCGCCCCCCGAGGAGCGCGTGCGGGAGTGGATCCGCCGGTACGTCGGGTTCTTTACCTCCCATCCCAACGAACTGACCCTCCTTTCGACGGCGGTGGACGCCGTGGGCCCCGAGCGCCGCGAGGAGCTCAAGGCCCGCCAGCGCCGGTACCTCGCCATGGCCCGGCGCCTGGTGGCCGGGGTGAAGGACCCCGCGGCCGGGCTCGACGACACGGTCACGGCCTTCGCGCTCCTGGGGATGATGAACTGGATCTTCCAGTGGTACCGGCCCGACGGTCCGGTGGACCCCGAGGCCCTGGCCGGCCATTTCTACCGGATCTTCGTCCACGGGGTGGCCCCCCGGTGGGAGACGACACGAGGAGGTGCGCCGTGACCCAGTTCGCCCTCACGCCCGAGCAGCGGGACATCCAGCAGGCCGCCCGGGAGTTCGCCCAGAACGAGTTCCCCAAATACGCCCGGGAGGCGGACGAGAAGGAGGAGTGCCCCAAACACCTCTACCGCCAGGCCGCGGACCTGGGGTTCCAGGGGATCTTCTTCCCCGAGGAGTACGGGGGCGCCGGGCTCGGGTACCTGGAGTTCTGCCTGGTGGTGGAGGAGTTCTGGCGGGCCGATCCCGGGCTCGGCCAGGCGCTGGGGTCGGTGGTGTTCGGCTCGGATCTTCTCCTCCTCTACGGCACCGAGGAGCAAAAGCGCCGGTACCTCCCGCCGCTCACCACGGGCGAGGCCATCATGGGCGCGGCCATCACCGAACCCGACGCCGGAAGCGACATCTCGGCCGCCCGCACCACCGCCGTCCTGGACGGCGACGAGTGGGTGATCTCGGGCACCAAGATGTTCATCACCAACGGCACCCTGGCCGACTTCCTCATCGTGTACTGCCTCACCGAACCCCACGCCCCCGACCGCCACAGGCGCCATTCCTGCATCCTCGTGGAAACCGACCGGCCCGGGTACAAGGCCCAGAAGCTCAAGCGCAAGATGGGCATCCGGGCCTCGGACACGGCCGAGGTGGTGCTCGACGAGGTGCGGGTGCCGGCCTCGAACCTGATCGGGACCCGGGGCGAGGGGTTCCGCCAGTTCATGGAGTTCTTCAACCGCACCCGGCTCCACGTGGCGGCCCAGGGCATCGGGGTGGCCCAGGGGGCGCTCGACCGGGCCGTGCGCCACGTGCGTACCCGGGAGCAGTTCGGCCGGCCCCTGGGGGCGTTCCAGGGGGTGCAGTTCAAGGTGGCCGAGATGGCGACCCGCATCGAGGCGGCCCGGAGCCTCCTCTACCGGGCGGCGGCCCTGGTGGACGCCGGCACGGTGGACCACAAGCTCATCGCCATGGCGAAGTGGCTCGCCGGCGAGACCGGGGTGCGGGTGACCGACGAGGCCCTCCAGCTCCACGGCGGCTACGGGTACCTGGCGGAAAACGACGTGGAGCGCCTGTACCGCGACGCCAAGATCGTGGAGATCTACGAGGGCACGAAGGAGGTGGAGAAGCAGATCGTGGCCCGCGGGGTCATCGGGCGGCTCGGGGAGTGAGGATTCGATCGTGCCCAAGCTCCGAGACATCGAAGGCGTTCCCCTGGCCGAGCGGTTCGAACTGGCCGCCTGCCTCCAGTGCGGCCGGTGCACCGGCGGGTGCCCGGTGGGGCTGCGCTCGCCCCTGAACTCCCGGCGGCTCCTCTACGAGGCCCTCCTCCGGGAGGACGGCGAGACGCTCGTGGAGCGCGAGGAGGTGTGGGACTGCACGGCCTGCCGCACCTGCGCCGACCGGTGCCCCCGGGGCATCGACCCGGTGGGCGTGATCCGGTCGATCCGCACCCTCAAGATCGAGGAGGGCCGGATCCCCCAGACCGTGATGGACGCCCTGGAGTCGGCCCTCAAGCACGGAAACCCCTGGGGCCGGTCCCGCCGCAAGCGCGTCGAGTGGGCCGAGGGGCTCGGGGTGCCGAGCCTGGAGGAGGGGGACGAGGCGCCGAACCTCTGGTTCGTGGGATGCACCCCGGCCTACGAGCCCCGGTGCCAGGGGGCGGCCCGGGCGTTGGCCGGGGTGCTTTCGGCCGCCGGGTATCCGTTCACGACCCTGGGCGCCGAGGAGACGTGCTGCGGGAGCGAGATCCTGCGGCTCGGGGAGCTGGGGCTCTTCGAGGAGCTCGCCGAGGCGAACCGGGCGCTCTTCGATGAGGTGGGGCCCGAGGCGATCCTGACCACCTCGCCCCACTGCATGAACGCGTTCCGGAACGATTACGCCCCGGAGCTCCCCGCCGAGCACTACGCCCAGGTGCTCGCCCGGCTCGCCGGGGAGGGGCGGATCCCGTTCCGGCGCGAGGTGCCCCTGCGGGCCGTGTTCCACGACCCCTGCTACCTGGGGAAGCAAAACGGGATCTACGACGAGCCCCGGGCCGTGGTGGACGCCGTACCCGGCGTGGAACGCCTGGAGTTCGACCGCTCCCGGGAGCGGAGCCTGTGCTGCGAGGGTGGAGGGGGGCGCATGTGGCTCGAGGGCCTGGGGGAGGGGGAGCGAAACGCCCAGCGCCGGGTGCGCGACGCCGTGGAGCTCGGGGCCCAGGCCGTGGTCACGGCCTGCCCGTTTTGCCTGTTGACCCTGGAGGACGCCCGGAAGACCACGGGCCTGGAGGAGGCCCTCGAGATCGTGGACCTGGCCGAGCTCGTGTGGCGCTCGGTCGTCCCGGACGAAGACGCGTCCATCGAGGGGTGAGCGGGGGCCGAACCGGGATCGAAACCACGGAGGACACGGAGACCACGGAGAAGGGGTGAGGCGGGTTTTCGCTTTTTTTGCTTCCCAGCTTCCCAGCTTTCTAGCTTTCCAGCCTCAACAAGGAGCCACCCATGAACCTAGCCGTGTTCGTCAAGCACGTGCCCGACGCGGCGGAGGCCGATCTTCGGATCGCCGACGGCGGCCGCGCGGTGCGCACCGAGGATCTCCCCTTCCAGATGAACGAGTGGGACCGGTTCGCCCTGGAGGAGGCCGCCCGGCTCAAGGAGGCCGCCGGCGGCACCCTCACCGCGTACCTGATCGGGCCCGAGGCCCACGAGGATTCCCTGCGGCGGTGCCTGGCCGTGGGGGCCGACCGGGCCGTGCGCATCTGGGACGAGGGGTTCACCGAAATGGGGCCCGCGGCCGTCGTCGAGGCCCTGGCCAAGGCCGCCGAGGCCGAGGGGTACGATCTGCTCCTCTTTGGCGCCCAGGCCGCGGACGACGGCTACGCCGCGGTGGGCCCGGGCGTGGCCGCCCGCCTGGGACTGCCCTGGGCCGCGTTGGTGTGCCGGCTGGAGCTCGGGGAGGGCCGGATCGTGTGCGACCGGGAGCTCGAGGCCGGGTGGCTCGAGCGGGTGGAACTGCGGCTTCCGGCCGTGGTGACCATCCAGACCGGCATCAACGAGCCCCGGTACGTGTCGATCCTGGGGATCCGCAAGGCCCGGTCGAAGCCGCTGGAGGTGAAGGCCCCGGCCGACCTGGGCCTCGACCCGGCCGCCCTGGAACGGGCCGGGAGGCTGCTCACGGTCGAGGCGCTCGAGCCCCCGCCCCCGGGCCGGGAGGCCGAGATCCTCGAGGGCAGCCCGGCCGAGGTGGCCCGGCGGGCGGTGGAGATTCTCCGGGAGAAGGGAGGTGTGCTGTGAGCGTCTGGGTGGTGGTGGAGCACCGAAACGGCGAGGTCCGGGAGGTCACGGCCGAGCTCGCGGCGGCGGCGCGGGGCCTGGGCCTCGGCCCGGTCACCGGGTTCGTGCTCGGGGGGCCGGGGGAGACCGAGGGGCCGGCCGCCGCCCTGCCGGGCGGGTTCGACCGGGTGGTGCGGATCGAACACGAAACGCTCCGGGGCGGGAACGCCCCGGCCGTGGTGGAGGCCCTGGGGCGCCGGGCCGCGGCCGAGGGGCCGCGTCTCATCCTCGGCGCCCACTCGGCCGCCGGCATGGACTGGGCCCCGGCCCTGGCCGCGCGGCTCGGAGCGCCGCTTGCGACCGACGTCACGGCCCTGGGGACGGACGACGCCGGGTTCTCCGCGACCCGCACGGTGTACGCCGGGAAGCTCCAGGCCCGGGTGCGGCTGGCCGGCGCCCCCACCGCCGTGGTCACGCTGCGCCCCGGGGCGTTCGCCCCGGCCGAGGGGAGGGAAGCCGGCGCCGCCGAAGCCGCCACGGAAGACCTCCCGGCCGACCTCGGCCGACGGTTCGTGGAGTGGGTGCAGGAGGCCGCCGGCGAGGTGGACATCACCCAGGCCGACGTGCTCGTGAGCGTGGGCCGGGGGATCGGCGACCCCGAGGACCTGGACGTGGCCCGGGAGCTCGCCGAGGCCCTGGGAGCGACGCTTTCGTGCTCCCGGCCGGTGGTGGACCTGGGGTGGCTCCCCAAGGAGCGCCAGGTGGGCATCTCCGGGAAGACCGTCAAACCCAAGGTCTACATCGCGCTCGGCATTTCCGGCGCGTTCCAGCACGTGACAGCCATGAAGGACTCGGGGCTCATCCTGGCGGTGAACAAGGACCCCAAGGCCCCCATCTTCCGGGTGGCCCACTACGGCATCGTGGGCGATCTGTTCAAGGTGGTCCCCGAGCTCACGAAGGCCGTGCGGGAGGCCCGGGGGTGAAGAATCGTCCCGGGGCCGAGGGCGCGGCGGTTGGCCGAGCGGCGGTGCGAGCCGCCGGCCTCCCCGCTTTGCCGGTGCGTGGGTGTGGGGGCTCGGCCTTCGCTGACGCCCTCGCAGGGGCCGCCTCGGTTCGGTCCGCTGCGGCGCGTGAGGGCACGCGCCGCGGCCGCTCCCCTGCACCGGGCGGCCCGGGCTGCTCGGGCGTCGCGCTCCGACCAAGCCCCCACACCCACCCGGCGGCCGCCCGGTTCCCCCTGCGTGCCCCCCCCTCGGCGCGGCGTTCGGGTTTTCCTGTCGGTGGGGACCGCGGTAGGGGGAGCGCCGGGTGGCTGGTGCCCCCATCCTCCGTGCCCTCCGTGTTCTCCGTGGTTTCCCCCACGCCCGTCCTCCTGGGAGGGTAGCCGTGCCCCGGGTCCTCGTGGTGGGCGCCGGCATCGCCGGCATCCAGGCCGCCCTCGATCTCGCCGAGGCCGGGGTCGAGGTGGTGCTCGTGGAGCGCGAGGACTACGTGGGCGGCAACATGGCCCGGCTCGACAAGACCTTCCCCACCCTGGACTGCTCGTCGTGCACCCTGACGCCCCGCACCTCGGAGGTGGGCCGCCACCCCCGGGTGCGCATCTGGACCCGGGCCGAGCTCGTGGGCCTGGAGGAGCGGGGCGGCGGGTTCGCGGCGCGGGTCCGGGTGGGGCCCCGGTACGTGGACCCGGAGCGGTGCGTGGCCTGCGGCCGGTGCGCCGAGGCCTGCCGGCTGGCCGGCCGCGTGCCCCGGGCGTTCGACCTGGGCCGCTCCCGGGGCGCGGCCATCGATCTCGCCTTTCCCCAGGCCGTCCCCGCCGCCTACGCCGTGAACCCCGGGGCCTGCCTCCAGCTCACTCGGGGCCGGTGCGGCCGCGACGGGCCCCGGTGCGTCGCGGCCTGCGACGTGGACGCGATCCGCCTCGACGAGGCCCAACGGGTCGAGGAGCTCGAGGTCGGCGCGGTGATCGCGGCTGCCGGGTACCGGCTGTACCGGCCCGACGCCCCGGGGGAGGGCCGGCCCGAACTCGGGTACGGCCGGTACCCCGGGGTCATCACGAACCTGGAACTGGAGCGGATGCTCTCGGCCTCCGGGCCCACGGGCGGCGAGGTGGAGGTGGAGGGCCGGCCGCCGGCCCGGGTGGCGTTTCTCCAGTGCGTGGGGTCCCGCGACCGCACCACCGGCGCGGCCTACTGCTCCCGGGTGTGCTGCATGGCGAGCCTGAAGCAGGCCCTCCTGCTCCGGGAAAAGCTCCCGGAGGCCGAGATCACGGTGCTCTACATGGACCTCCGCTGCTTCGGAAAGGGCTACGAGGAGTTCCTGGAGCGGGCCCAGCGGGCCGGGGTGCTGACCCGCCGGGGGAACCCCTCCGAGGTGGTCCGGGGCGGCGGGGGGCTCCGGGTCCGGTTCGAAGACACCCTCCTCGGCCGGGCCGAGGAGCTCCCGGCCGACCTCGTGGTGCTGGCGGCCGGGCTCCGGCCGGCCGAGGGGTTGGCCGATCTGGCCGGGGTCCTGGGGGTGGCGGTGGGGCCCGACGGGTTCCTGGAGCCCGCCGACCGGCGCGACCCGGCCGTGGCGGCCCGGCCCGGGGTGTTTTTGGCCGGGGCGTGCCTGGGGCCCATGGACATCCCCGACGCCGTGGCCTCGGGGTCGGCCGCGGCCGGCGCGGCCCTGGCCCACCTGGTCCGCAGGGGGGCGGCGTGAGCCGGCGGGTGGCCGTGTACCTGTGCCACTGCGGCCGCAACATCGCGGCCCACGTGGACCTGGCCGAGGTGGCCCGCCGCGCCGGCGCCGAGCCCGGGGTGGTGTTGGTCCGGGACTACCCCTACCTGTGCTCCAAGCCGGGCCAGGATCTCATTCGGGCCGACCTCGAGGCCGGCCGGGCCGACCGGGTGGTGGTGGCGGCCTGCTCCCCCCGGATGCACGAGCCGACGTTCCGCCGGGTGCTCGCCGAGGCCGGCCGGAACCCGCACCTGCTGCACCACGTGAACGTGCGGGAGCAGTGCGCCTGGGTCCACCCCGACCGGGCCGCGGCCACGGCCAAGGCGGCCGATCTGGTGGCGGCCGGGGCCGCCCGGGTGCGCCGCCACGAGCCGCTCCGGGCCTCGGAGGCCCCGGTGGAGCGCCGCTGCCTGGTGGTGGGCGGCGGACCGGCCGGGCTCGCGGCCGCCGACACCCTGGCGACGGCCGGGGTCGAGGTGGTGCTCGTGGAGGCGGCCGACCGCCTCGGCGGACGGGCGGCGGATCTGGGCCGGGCGTTCCCCGGGGGCGGCGAGGTGGGGCCCTGGCTCGGGGAGATCACCGGGCGGGTCCTGGGGAGCCCGCGCACCCGGGTGTGGCTCCGGAGCCGGGTGGTGGCGGTGGAGGGGGTGCCCGGGGCGTTCCGGGCCCGGATCGAGACGCCGGAGGGCCCCAGGGAAGAGACGGTCGGGGCCCTCGTGGTGGCGACGGGGTACGACCTCTACCGGCCCGACGATCCGGACGAGGGCCGCCCGGAGCTGGGGTGCGGCGCGGTGCCCGGGGTCGTGACCCAGGCGGAGTTCGAGGAGGTCCTGCGGCGGACCGAGGGGCCGGTGGCGGTGGGCGGCCGGCCGGTGGGCCGGGCCGTGTTCGTGCAGTGCGTGGGTTCCCGCGACCGCACGGCCGGGGCGTTCCACTGTTCCCGGGTGTGCTGCATGGTCAGCGTGCGCCAGGCCAGGGACCTGCGGGCCCGGAACCCGGAGGCCGGGGTGGAGGTGCTCTACATGGATCTCCGGGCCTACGCCCGGGGCGCCGAGGAGGACTACGAGACGGCCGGCCGCGAGGGGGTGGTGTTCCGGCGGGGCGGGGTGTCCGAGGTGTTCCGGCGGGGGAACCGGGCCGTGGTGCGCTGGGAGGACACGCTGCTGGGCCAGGCCCAGGAGACCGAGGCCGATCTCGTGGTCCTGGCCTGCGGGGCCCGGCCCCGGGCCGACGCCGGGGACGTGGGCCGGGCCCTGGGGCTCGCCCGGGGGCCCGACGGGTTCTTCCTGGAGGCCCACGTGAAGCTCCGGCCGGTGGAGGCCGCGGCGGCCGGCCTGTTTCTGGCCGGGGCCTGCCTCGGGCCGCGCACCCTGGACGAGGCCGTGGCCTCGGGCCGGGCCGCGGCCGCCCGGGCCCTCACCCTTCTCCTCCGGGGCCGGATGCCCCTCGACCCCCAGGTGGCCGTGGTCGACCCGGACCGGTGCGCCGGGTGCGGCACCTGCGAGGCGGTGTGTCCGGCCGGGGCGGTCCGGCCCTCCGGGCCCTCGCGGGTTCGCCGGGTGGAGCCCGGCGCCTGCCGGGGCTGCGGGGCCTGTGCCGCGGCCTGCCCCTCCCACGCGGTGGTGCTCCTCCACCACCGGGACGACCAGATCCTCGCCGAGTTGGATGCCTGCCTGGCCGAAAACCGGTTGGCCCCGGGCGGGCCGGCCGTGGTAGAGTGAATTTTTACCGATCCTCCCGGCCGGAACGCCCATG
The DNA here is from genome assembly GCF_054681715.1 of Deferrisoma sp. NCBI lineage: Bacteria > Pseudomonadati > Thermodesulfobacteriota > Deferrisomatia > Deferrisomatales > Deferrisomataceae > Deferrisoma > Deferrisoma sp. The sequence goes on along the minus strand of NZ_BAAHFQ010000005.1, from coordinate 5,876 downwards.
CCCCAGACGTTCGCCTGCGACCCCCAGGTCCTGGAACCCCTGATCCGGCTCACCTCGTCCCTGGCGGCCGCCCGTTCGGCCGCCGAGGTGGCCCGGTGCGCCGTGGAGGTGCTGGGGGAGATGGGGTTCGGGCCGGTGGGCGTGTTCCGGGCCGCCCGGGACGGGGCGGCGCCGGAGCCCGTGGCCGCAAGCCCCGGCGCGGAGATCCCGCTCCCCGATCCCGAGGCGGACTCCGGCGCGGACCCGGCGGGACCCGACCGGGTCCGGTACCGCACCCCGGCCCGGAGCCACGACCGGGCCGTGGGGTGGGTGGTGGCCGAGGGGCCCGAGGCCCCCTGGGCCGGATCCGCGGTGCGGGTGGTGGCCGACTGCGTGGCCCTGGCCTTCGAAAACGAGGCCCTCCACGAGGCCAACGAGGCCCGGGTGCGGCAGCTGCTGGCCGTGCAGCGGGTGGGCCGGGAGATGACCTCCACCCTGGACCTGGAGCGGCTGCTGCGGATGGTGGTGGGGGAGGCGGCCGGCCTCACGGGCGCCGACGCCGGGGCGGTGTACCTGCGGGTGCCCGGATCCGAACGGCTGGCGCTCGCCGCCTGGACGGGCCGGCAGCCCGCCCGCCGCGAGGTGGAGGTGGGGTACGGCATCCCGGGCTGGGTGGCCCGGGAGGGGCGGCCGCTCCGGGTGGTGGACCGGGGCCGGCCCGACGCCCCGGTGGCCGAGCGGCGAAACCACCTGGCCGTGCCGCTCCTGAGCGAGGGGGAGACCCTGGGGGTTCTCGCCCTGGAGGCCCGTGGCCCGAACCCCTTCACCCCGACCCACGAGGAGATCCTCTCGATCTTCGCGGCCCAGGCGGCCAAGGCCATCGAGGCCACCCAGTTCTTCCGCCAGATCCGGGAGGAGAGGGATCTGCGGGACGCCATTCTCTCGGTGACCCCCAACGGGGTCGTGGCCCTGGACGCGCGGCGGCGGGTGGTGCTCATGAACCCGGCGGCCCGGCGGCTCCTGGAGGTGCGGGAGCCCCCCGAGGGGAACCCGGTGGAGCGGTACCTGGGGCCGGCGCCCGTGCTCGAGGCCCTGGGGCGGATCGTGGAAGGGGACTCCGACCTGGAGCAGGTGCCGGTGGACCTGGGTTCGGGCCCGGGCCTGCGCCACCTGCTCGTCAGCATGGTGCCCATGGGCGAGGCGCCGCCCCGGGGGGCCACGGTGATCGTGCAGGACCTGACCGAGCGGCGGAGGCTCGACGAGCGGGTCCAGCGCATGGCACGGCTCGCCTCGATCGGCCAGCTCGCGGCCGGCATCGCCCACGAGATCCGAAACCCCCTGACCGGCATGGCGATCAGCCTCGACGTGCTCGCGGAGGAGCCGGGGTTGGGCGAGGGCGGCCGGGGCCTGGTGGCCGACATGCACGCCGAGATCGACCGGCTGGAGGCCCTGATCCGGGGCCTTTTGGACTTTGCCCGGCCCCAGCCGGTGGAGGCCCGGCCCATGCGGATGGCCAAGGCCCTGGAATGGCACCGCACCTTTGAGAAGCAGTGCGGCCGCAAGGGGGTGCGGTTCGCCCTCGACCTGGGGCCGAACCCGAAGATCCAGGGCGACCCGGAAAAGCTCAAGCAGCTCTTCCTGAACCTGGCGATCAACGCCCTGGAGGTGACCCCCGAGGGCGGGGAGATCCGGATCGGGGTGGCCCGGGCGGGGGACGACTGGGTGCGGGTGACGGTGGAGGACACCGGGCCCGGCATGGACGCCGAAACCCTGTCCCACGCCTTCGACCCGTTTTTCACCACCAAGAACGAGGGCACGGGGCTGGGGCTCTCCATCGCCCACAGCATCGTGGAGCAGCACGGGGGCCGGATCGACGTGGAATCCGAGCCCGGCCGGGGCACCCGGTTCACCGTGGACCTGCCGGCCCACGGCGCGGCCGCGGGGCGGGAAGGCGGGGATTGAACCACGGAGGACACGGAGGACACGGAGGGGGACTGTTGCGGTTTGGGACCCCCCCTGGCCCCGTGCGGAGGCCGTACGGCGCGAGGACGTGACCGGGGCGCTTTTCCGCGTGGGCATGGGGCCTGCTTCCGGCCGGGCGCGAGTGCCGGCACCGGATCCGCCGCGCAGGGCAATCCCGTGGGCGACGGTTCCATGCCCTTGGCCCCCGGACAAGCGGGTTGGTGGTCCGGGCGCGATCGGCACCGCGCGGCGTTCGAAGGAGGCCGCACCCGGCTCTCCAGCAGACCCCATGCCCGCGGGCCATCGGCGGTGCCACCGGGGTCGCCGCGATCCGGGCCGAAGGCCCGCGTACCGGGACCGGAGTTCGAAAGACCGAAACCGGGAGGGGAGGACCGACGGAAGGTCGCGAAGGGGGCCGAGCGGTCGGACGATTCACGAATTCACGATTCACGGCAGTGGAGCCGTCAAGCCGCCAAGCCTCCTAGCTTCCCAGCCTCCCAGCTTCCCAGCTTTTCACCATCGGAGTCTCCCATGGCCGATCGCATTTTGATCGTGGACGACGAGGCCCTCATCCGGAAATCCTTGGGCCAGATGCTCGGGCACAAGGGGTACGACGTGGTCACGGCCGCGAGCGCGGCCGAGGCCCGCAAGGTGTTCGCCCCCGGCGAGTTCGCCCTGGCCCTCCTGGATCTTCGGCTCCCCGACGCGTCGGGCATCGACCTCCTGCGGGAGTTCAAAGCGGCCCAGCCCGATCTCCTGGTCATCATGATGACCGCCTACGGCAGCGTGGAGACCGCCGTGGAGGCCATGCGGCTCGGGGCCTACGACTACGTGAACAAGCCGTTCAAGTCCCGGGAGATCGAGGTCATCGTCCGGCTCGCCCTGGAGGCCCGGCACCTCAAGCGCGAGGTCAAGGAGCTCCGGGAGGAGGCCCTGGGCGCCACGGGCCTGGGGAACCTGGTGGCCCGCGACCCGGCCATGCTCCGGGTGCTCGACATGGTGCGCAAGGTCGCCCAGAACCCGGACGTGACCGTGCTGATCCAGGGGGAGAGCGGCACCGGCAAGGAGATGATCGCCCGGGCCATCCACGCCGAGAGCCCCCGGGCCGACGAGCCCTTCGTGGGGATCAACTGCGCCGCGATTCCCGGGAACCTCCTGGAGAGCGAGCTCTTCGGATACGAAAAGGGCGCGTTCACCGACGCCAAGGCCCGCAAGATCGGGCTCATCGAGCGGGCCCAGGGGGGCACCCTGTTCCTGGACGAGATCGGCGACATGGACGTGGGGCTCCAGGCCAAGCTCCTGCGGGTCCTGGAGGAGCGCAAGATCCGCCGGGTGGGGGGCTTGGACGAGGTGGCCGTGGACGTACGGATCCTCGCCGCCACCAACCAGGACCTGGAGGAGAAGCGCCGCAACGGCGCGTTCCGGGAGGACCTCTACTACCGGCTCAAGATCATCCACATCGACATCCCGCCCCTCCGGGACCGGAAGGCCGACATCCTGCCCCTGGCCCTGCACTTCATCCAGGACGCGAACCGCCGGTTCCACAAGAACGTCCAGGGGTTCTCGCCCCAGGCCGAGGAACTGCTGCTGGCCTACCGCTGGCCCGGGAACGTCCGGGAGCTCAAGAACACCATCGAGCGGATCCTGATCCTGGAGGACACCGACTGGATCCGGCCCGAGCACCTGCCGCCCGAGATCCTCCGGGGCCGGCCCCCCGAGGAGGGCGGGGTGTGGATCCCCCAGGAGGTGGAGATCCTGCGGGGCATCTCCTACGACCGGGTCATGGACGACGTGGCCCGGTACCTGATCGGGGAGGCCCTGCGGCTCGCCGGGGGCAACAAGGCCCAGGCCGCCCGGCTCCTCGATATGGACCGGGGCACCCTGCGCTACCAGATCAAGCGCCTGGGGATCGAGGCGTGATCCGGCCGCCGGTGGAGGCCCTGGGCGATCCCGCCCGGGTGGTGGAAACGGTGCTCGGGTGCCGGCCCGAAGACGTGGCCCCCCGGGTGGTGGTGACCCCCTTCGTGCCGCTCTCGTCGTTTCGGCGCCACGCCCCCGAGCCCCTGGCCGACCTCAATCCCCGGTTCTTCTTCCAGGGCTTCACCGCCGCGTTCGAGGGGGTGCCCGTGACCGTGGTCCACACCGGGGTGGGCCCGACCCGGGTCGGCGACTGCCTGGGCGCCCTGGCCCTCACCCCGGCCCGGCGGGTGCTCTTCGTGGGGGCCGTGGGCGGACTGGGGGACGATCTCGCCCTGGGCGACTGGTTTCTGCCCACGGCCGTGGCCGACGGCGAAGGGTACACCCGGTACGTGCGCGAGGGGTTCGGGGCCGTGGTGGCGGGGGCCGAGCCGGTCCCGGTGCCGGAGCCCCCGGGGCTCGGGCCGTTCCTGGAGGACCGGGGCGGCCGGGTGGCCCGGGGCCCGGTGTTCACCGTGGGCCCCATCACCTTCGAGTCCGAGGAGAATCTGCGGCTCCTCGCCGCCCGCGGGTACCGGGCCATCGAGATGGAGCTTTCGGCCTTCTACGCCGCCGCGGCGGCCCTGGGGCTCGAGCCCGCCTGCCTGACCTACGTGAGCGACCTTCCCCTTCGCAGCTCGCTCTGGGCCGAGAAGACCCCGGCCGAAACCGAGGCCCTGCGCGCGGCCTGGCGGGCCGCCCCCCGGTTCGCCCTGGAATGGCTTTGCGGCCAAGGGGAGGGATGATCCCGGTGCGGGAATTCCCTGAAGGAAATGGGTGCCGAGGTGGAAGGGGGCTCTTCGTGTTCACCCGGAGAGCCGCTGCTCGATGGCCTTCTTGTAGAAGAGGTAATGGCCGGTCGTGGCGAACCGGCCGCAGTGCTCACGCCGGAAGGCCTCGTCCAGGAAGAGCCGGGTCACGAACACCTCGTACTCGAGTCCGGACCGGCGCGCCTCGAGGATGCGCCGGCGCACCTCGGCCAGCGGGTTCGGGTACTGGGAGCTGTCGATGACCTGCATGCCCCAGGTGATGCGGTAGCCGGCGGGCGAGTCAGGGCCGGCGTCCCGGCGCTCGATCACGAGGCCCGTGGGCCGAAGACCCAGCGCCCGGACCCGGCTCAGGTGGTCCTGGGTGGCCGTGAACGCCCGGCAGGTGCCCTCGAAGATGACGGTGTGCACGCGCAGAACGTCGGCGAGCGCCTTCCCCTCCACCGGGCTTCCCGGCTGGGCCGCCACGTCGGGGAACACGTTCTCCAGAAAGTGGAGGAGCTTCGCCAGGAGGTAGGGCTGGGGGTCGGCGGGGGCCTCCCAGTGGCTCAGGTTCCCCGCCTCGTCCACCACGAACACCCGGTCCCGGTCCCCCTCCCGGAGCACGAACAGGTCCAGAATCCCGTGGTGGGCCTCGTCGAGGAGGGTCGCGATGAGGGCGAGATCCCCGGCCTGGCGTTCCACCCGGGTCTCCACCCGGCCGAACGGGCCCACGGCCCCGAGGATCCGGAGGAGATCCTCGCGGCCGAACGCCGTGCGGTGGGCGATCTGGTCGGGGCCGGTCTGGTCCAGCACCGAGTAGCCGCCCTCGGCCCCGCAGACGTATCTCCGTCGGGTTTCGGCGGGAAGCCCGGAGGCCAACCACCGGGCCACGTCCGGAAGCCGTCGGTCGAGGGGGAGGGCGAGGCGGTGCCCCCCCACCTTGGGGCTCGGCGCGTACACCCGCAGGCGCTCGGGGGCCCCCCGCTCCCGGAGGTAGGGCACGAAGGCCTCGTCCATGAGCCCCGCGTAGGCGCCGGGGCCGGTCCAGGTGCGGTAGAACACCTCCCCCCACGAGGTGGCCCACACCACGGCGAACCCCCCGGCGGATCCGGGTTCGCCGAGCACCACCAGGTCCTCGGTGCGGGGAGGCCGGAGCAGGGTGGGGGCGTCGGGCGACCGGGCCCGCACCCGGGCGAGCACCTCGGTCACCAGGCGGGCCGCGGGCTCGAG
>NZ_BAAHFQ010000004.1:0-62048 GCF_054681715.1 Deferrisoma sp. | reverse complement strand
GATCGCCTCCCGGATCCGGCGCATCAGATCCAGATAGAAGTGGAGGTTGTGGAGGGTGTTCAGCCGCGAGGCCAGGATTTCACGGGATTTGTAGAGGTGCCTCAGATAGGCCCGGGAGTAGTTCCGGCAGGTGTAGCAGCCACAGGTCTCGTCGGGCGGGCGCGGGTCCCGCTCGAAGCGAGCGTGCTTTATAACAAGCCGACCTCGTGAAGTAAAGAGCAAACCGTTTCGGGCAGTTCGGGTGGGGAGAACGCAGTCGAACAGATCCACGCCCCGGGCCACCGCCTCCACGATGTCCTCCGGGGTGCCCACCCCCATCAGGTACCGGGGCTTGTCGGCCGGGAGGAACGGGGTGGTCGCCTCCACGGTGCGGAGCATGAGCTCCTGCCCTTCCCCCACCGAGAGTCCCCCCAGGGCGTACCCCTCGAACGGCAGGTCCCGCAGGAACTCGGCCGACCGGCGGCGGAGCTCCGGATCCACGCCGCCCTGGAGGATCGCGAACAGCGCCAGCTCCGGCCGGGTGCGCGCCCGAAGCGACCGCTCGGCCCACCGGTGGGTGCGCTCCAGGCTCTCCTCCAGATACGGCCGCTCGGCCGTGTGGGGAGGGCACTCGTCGAGCACCATCATCACGTCGGAGCCGAGCACCTCCTGGATCCCCACCACCTTCTCCGGGGTCAGGAGATGGCGGCTCCCGTCCAGGTGGCTCTGGAACTCCACCCCCTCCTCCCGCACTTTGCGCAGAGGGCCCAGGCTGAACACCTGAAACCCCCCGGAATCGGTGAGAATGGGCCGGTCCCAGTGCATGAACCGGTGGAGCCCGCCGAACACCCGGATCACGTCGCATCCGGGCCGCAGGTACAGGTGATACGTGTTCCCCAGGATGATCTCGGCCCCCAGGGCCTGGAGCTCCTCGGGGGTCATGGCCTTCACGGTGGCCTGGGTCCCCACGGGCATGAACGCCGGGGTCTCCACGGTGCCGTGGGCCAGGTGCAGGCGACCCCTCCGGGCTCCGGTGGGGTCCGTGGCCAAAAGGGAGAAACGGGGACGGAACGGTTCGGTCACGGGGCCTTGGGTAATGAAAAGTCTTCGGTTGGTCGGGGGCCTCGTCTGGATACCGGCCCCCATGCCGGGGTTCCCGCGGGGAACCGCTGGTTCGAAGGATTCCACCCGGGGGCGAATCAGGGGGCCTTTGGTTCCGCCGGCGCCGTCCGGTTCGGTGGGCCAAAACGGGTCGGCGGAGCATAGCAGAGAACCGCCCGGTCTTTCACCACCGGAGCGCGCCTGGGGGGTGCGACAGCGACGCCGCAAGAGCAAACCCTGTTTTTCCCGCCGGCCCTTTCCGTCTGGCACCATGCGCCACAAACGCCGCTTTTTCGCCGCTTTTCCCTTTCCCGATGAACACCAGAACGCCAGAACATCCGACAAAATGCGTTTGGCACGCGATATGCACTCTCGGCTCTCCGGAACCTCATCCGCGTGCGCCACCCCCCAACCGAAAGGAGGCCCCCATGGCGAACGGCAGCGGTTTTCCGAGCCCCCACGAACTCCCCACCATCCCCGGTACCGAGGGCTGGGAACGGATGTACCCGTACCACTATCGGTTCCGGGCGGACGATCCCGAGCGAAAGCGCTACGAGGAGTCCACGGTCTGGTTCTGCGACGCGCTCCACTACCCCGAGCCGCTCTACCCCTTCGACATGATCTGGGACGAAGCCTGGTACCTCGCGCTGTCCCAGTACAACACCCGGATTTTCATCGTGCCGCCGGCCCTCGGCATCGACCACCGGGTGGTCAACGGCCGGGTGTACATCTCCCCGGTGCCGGTGCCCGACCCGGCCCAGATCCCCGAACGGGTCGAGGCCTTCATGAAGCGGGCCGGGTACTACTACCAGAACTGGGACGAGCTCTACGCCAAATGGGAAGCCAAGATGAAGGGGGTGATCGAGGACCTCGACGCCCTCGTGATCCCGGAACTCCCGGAACGGGAAGACGAGTCGGTGGTGTTCGAGGCCGAGGGGCAGAGCAGCGGGTACAAGCTGCTCACGGCGTACGACCGGTTGATCAACCTGGGGATTCTGGCCTGGCAGTACCACTTTGAGTTCCTGAACCTCGGATATGCGGCATACGTGACGCTCGTTGACTTCTGCCAGAAGGCGTTCCCCGACATCCCGCTCCAGCGGATCACCCAGATGGTGAGCGGGATCGAGGTGATCCTGTACCAGCCCGACGAGGAACTGAAAGCCCTGGCCAAGATGGCCTGCGAACTGGGCATCGAGGACGAGATCCTCAAGGAACGGCCGGTGCAGGAACTGTTCGACGCGCTCAAGCAAACGGGCGACGGCCGCCTGTGGGAGCAGCGGTTCGAGAAGGCCAAATACCCGTGGTTCTACATCTCCACCGGCACCGGATGGTTCCACCACGACCCGGCCTGGATCGACGAACTGGAGATCCCCCTGACCTCCATCCGGATGTACATCCAGAAGATCAAGCGGGGCGAGTCGCTCGAGCGGCCCCTGGGCGAACTCAAGCGCGAACGGGACCGCATCATCAACGAGTACCGCGACCTCCTCCCCTCCGAGGAGGACAAGCAAACCTTTGACCAGCTCCTGGCCACGGCCCAGATGGTGTTCCCCTACGTGGAAAACCACATGTTCTACGTGGAGCACTGGTTCCACTCCATCTTCTGGAACAAGATGCGCGAGGTTTCCCGCCGGTTCGTGGCTGCCGGGTTCTGGGACGACGTGGAGGACATCTGGCTCCTGAACCGCCACGAGATCCGCCAGGCCCTGTGGGATCTCGTGACCGCGTGGGCCACCGGGGTCAAGCCCATGGGCAAGCTCCACTGGGGCCCCGAGATCGCCTGGCGCAAGCAGGTGATGGAGAAGTTCAAGGCCTGGACCGCGCCCCCGGCTCTCGGCACGGTGCCGGAAAAGATCACCGAGCCATTCACGATCATGCTCTGGGGCATCACGAGCGAGAGCATGGCGGCCTGGACCAAGGGCAAGGAGGCCGGAGAGGGCCCGATCACGGAGCTCACCGGGTTCGCCGGAAGCCCGGGCGTGGTCGAGGGCCCCGTGCGGGTGTGCCGCACGGTGGGCGAGCTTTCGGACCTCGAGCAGGGCGAGATCCTCGTGTGCCCCACCACCAGCCCGAGCTGGGCTCCGGCGTTCACCAAGATCAAGGCGGCCGTCACCGACGTGGGCGGGGTCATGTGCCACGCCGCCATCGTGTGCCGCGAATACGGGCTGCCGGCGGTGGTGGGCACCGGCAACGGAACCCAGGTGCTCCGCACCGGCCAGAAGGTCCGGGTGGACGGGGGCACCGGGGTCGTGACCATTCTGGAGGGGTGAGATGGAACGAAAAGACATCGCGTGGTTCGAGGAGTGCCGAAAAGACCACACCGCGCTGGTGGGGGGGAAATGCGCGAGCCTGGGCGAGCTCCTGGCCGCCGAGATCCGCGTGCCGCCCGGGTTCGCCGTGACCACCGAGGCGTACTACCACTTCCTCACCGTGGCGGGCATCAAGGACCCGATCTGCAAGGTGCTGCGCCGCATCCGAGACGGCGTTCCCATCCACCAGGTGGGGGAGGAGACCCGGCAGATGGTCCTTGCCGCGCCGATCCCGGGCGAGGTGGAACGGGCGATCCGAGCGGCGTACCGGGAACTGTGCGACCGGTGCGGGGTCGAGGACCTGCCCGTGGCGGTGCGGTCGAGCGCCACCCTGGAGGACATGGCCGACGCTTCGTTCGCCGGCCAGCAGGACACCTACCTCTGGGTCCGGGGCGAGGACGAGGTGGTGGACAAGGTCAAGCGGTGCTGGGCGAGCCTCTTTAGCGACCGGGTCATCGCCTACCGGGAGGAGAAGGGGTTCACCCACGAGAACGTCCGGATCTCGGTGGGGATCCAGAAGATGGTGCGCTCACGGGCCTCCGGGGTGCTGTTCACCCTGAACCCCCTGAACGGCGACCGCTCCAAGGTGGCGATCAACTCCGCCTGGGGGTTCGGGGAGGGGGTCGTGTCGGGCGACGTCACCCCCGACGATTTCCTTGTGGACAAGGTCACCTTCGACGTGATCCGCCGCACCATCGTGCCGAAGCCCGCCGCCTACCTCTTGAACCCGGCCACCGGGCGGGTCGAGTTCCTGCCCGTGCCGGAGGAGGATCACAACAAGCCGTCCCTCACCGACGACGAGATCCGGGAACTGACCCAACTGGCCCGGAGAATCGAAAAACACTACGGCCGGCCCATGGACGTGGAGTGGGCCGTGGACGGGGACCTTCCCTTTCCGGAGAGCATCGTGATCCTCCAGGCCCGGCCCGAGACCGTGTGGTCGCAAAAGCGGGCCGAGGCCGTGACCAAGGAGAGGCCCAAGTCCGCCCTGGACGCGATCGTCGGGCGCCTCCTGGCCGGGGTGCCCGTGCAAAAGGCCCAAACCACGACATAAACCCAGGGCAAGGGGGCGCCGCCCGCGGCGCCCCCCGCCGCCCCTTGAAGAGGATGCCCCATGTCCGCAGAAGACCGCACGACCCTGCTGTCGAGCCTGCCCTGCCCCGAACTCCTGCTGTGCGTCCGCGCCGGCGGGGAAACCGACGTGGCCACGGTGACCGCCATGTGGGTTTCCTACGAACCGGTGATCGCGGCGGTGTATCTTCGACCGGGCACCACCGCCCACCGGTTGGTGACAACGGCCCGGGAGTTCACCCTGAACCTGGTCGGCGAGGCCCAGGACCGGGCCGCCCTCACGGCGGGCAGCCTGTCGGGGTCGGACCCCGACAAACTCTCCAAACTGGGGCTCGAGTTCACGGCCCCCCGCGCCGTTGAGAGCCCCCGGATCAAGGGCGCCGCGGCCCACTACGAATGCCGGGTGGTGGGCATCACCCCCTGCGGGAGCCACGACCTCATCCTCGGCGTCGTCACGGCGTGGGACGCGCCCGGCGGAACCCCGGTGATCCGGTATGGCCACCGGAGTCACCGGCTCGGCGAACCGATCCCGGGCCCGGACGTCGCTTACCCCCACTAAGGGGCCAAATTTTGACCCGATCCACAACGATCTTGGGGGTGGTTTCCGCCGGGCGGGGGGAGGCGGGGGGGTTCGTGGGGCTCCCGTGGGTGGTGGAACAACTCGAACGGGCGGCCGGGTTCCGGCCGTTCCCCGGCACCCTGAACCTCAAGCTCCGGGATGAGGCCTCCCTCGCCCGCTGGCGGCGGATCCGAAGGGTCCCCGGGTTCCTTCTGGAGCCTGCGGACCCTTCGTTCTGTTCGGCCGCGGTCCACCCCGTGACCCTGCCGGAGGGCATCGCGGCCGTGGTCGTCGTGCCCCACGTTCCCTCCTACCCGGAGGACCTGGTGGAGATCATCGCGGCCGACCGGTTGCGCGACCGCCTGGGTCTTCGCGACGGCGACGAGGTGGTGGTGTGGTTCTCCGAAGCCTGAGCCCGAAACCCGACCCCTCTGCCGCCAAGGATCGGCACCTGGAGGCCTGTCTCGCCGGTGAGGTGGAGGGGCCGCTGCGTAACGGGCTCGAACGCTGGCGCCTCGTCGCGGGGTTTCCGGAGTTCCGGTTTTCGGACACGGAGATCTCGTGCCCACTCCTGGGAACGACGTTGTCGGCGCCGATCCTGATCTCGGCGATGACCGGGGGTGGCAAAGCGTCCGAGCGGGTCAACCGCAACCTGGCCGTGGCGGCCGAGGCGGCGGGTCTGGGAATGGCCGTGGGGTCCCAGCGCCTTCTGCTCGAGTACCCGGAACTCCTTTCCTCGTATCGGGTGCGCCGGGTTGCCCCCAAGCTCCCCCTCCTCGTCGCGAACCTTGGGCTCGTGCATCTCAACCACGGGCTCACGGCCAACGACTGCCTGCGCGCGGTGGAACTCATCGAAGCCGACGCCCTCTCCCTCTACGTGAACCCCCTCCACGAGGCGCTCCAGCCGAACGGCGACCTCGACTTCACGGGCCTCCTGGACCGGCTGGCGGCCCTGTGCAACGGGTTTCCGGTGCCGGTGGTGGTGAAGGGGGTGGGGTTCGGGCTCCCCCGGCTCTTTCTGGAAAGAATCCGCGACATCCCCTTGGGAGCGGTGGAAACCGGCGGGGCCGGCGGCACCAACTGGGCCTTGGTGGAGAAACTCGCCGGGTCGCCCCGTCCCACGCCGGCCCTCTCCGAAATCGGGCGGCCCACGGCGGAGGTGCTCACCGACGCCCTTCGGCTCCTGCCGCCCCACGTCCCTGTCATCGCCTCGGGCGGCATCCGGAACGGGGTGGAGATCGCCAAGGCCCTCGCCCTGGGCGCCCGGGCGGCGGGCATGGCCCTGCCGTTCCTGCGCTGGGGGTGGGAGTCTGCCGAGCGCGTCGTTGCCGAGGTGGAGCGGCTCACCCGGGAACTGCGCACCGCTATGTGGTACGCCGGGACTCGGCGGATCGACGACCTCCCCGGCCGGGTCACGGGGCCGGGCCCCCAGGGGCCGATGCTGGAGTTGGAAGCTCCGTAGGCCGCTGGGCGGCCAGCTCGCAAGGGCAATACCTTCTCGGTTTCGGCCACAGGGGCGGCCGCCGCGCCTGGGCCCAAGGGACCGCCGACCGGCGACCGAAGTTACTTGGAAAGCCCGGGGGCCCTGTCACACCGGGCTCACGACGGCATGAAACGGCGCGGCGGTCGATTGCTGCACTCGCGCCCGGCCGGGAGCCAGCCCCCCGCCCGCGCCCTAGGTCCCTCGTTGGCCTCAGCAAAAGGAGAACACATGCTCCGGTGCGCCCTGTTCGATCTGGAAGGAACCCTGGTCGATTTCCAGTGGAACCTCGAGGAGGCCGAGGCTCGGCTTCGCGAGGCCGCGGCCGCCGTGCTCGGCTGCGCGCCGGAGGCGTTCGAGGGGCTCAACTACGCGGGCATTCTGCGCGAGGGCCGGCGCCGGGCTCCCGACGCCGACGCACGGGGCCGGTTGGTCCGGGCCCTGGCCCCGATCTACGACCACTACGACCTCGACGCCGCAAGCCGCTGGAGTCTCCGGCCCGGGGCCGAGAGGGTGCTCTCCACCCTCGCCCGCGGCGGGATCCCCCGCGCCCTCGCCACCAACGTCGGCCGCCTGGCCGTGGCCCGGGTTCTGGCCCGCTTGGGCATCGGGGAACTGCTGCCCGTGGTCGTCACCCGAAACGACGTCACCGACCTGAAGCCCTCTCCCGAGGGCCTTCTGCGGGCCCTCGAAGCCCTCGGCTGCGCACCGGACGAGAGCCTGATGGTGGGCGACAGCCTCTCGGACGTCGGGGCGGCCCGGACCGCGGGCCTCCGGGTCGCCATCGTGCTCGGGGGGGAAAGCCCGGAAGCCGCCATCCGCCGGGCCGGTCCGGACCACGTGGTGTCGCGGCTCGAGGAGATTTTGCCCCTTTTCGGCCTACCCTGATACCAAGTTGCGTTCCAACAGACACCCACCCGGCGGCCCGGCAAGGGGCCTGGTTCCGGCCGTGCGTGAGTGCGGCATCCGGCTTACGCTGCATCCGGCACTCAGCCCGGCGGCTCCATGAACGGCGGAAACGCGAACGTTGGCGAGCCATTGGTGGGCTCACGGCGAGGGAGACATCGGCTGAGTGCCGGATGCAGCGACTGTAGGAGCCACGCCCGGCGCTCCACCAGGCCCCTTGCCGGGCTGAATCAGGAAACGGTTGATTTGAACGCAACTCGGTATCAGGGGTACTCGCGGGAATCCTCCAACACGTCCAGAAACGCCCTGGCGGCGGGGGAGAGGACCGCCGGATCGGGGTGGACCGTGTAGACCTCGAGCCGGATCGGCCCGTCCGCGAGCGGCACCTCCACGAACCTGCCGGTTCGAAGCTCCTCCCCGATCGCCGAACGCACCAGAAACGACACCCCTTCCCCCCGGGCCACCATGTCCTTGATGAACTCCAGATTGCTCGTCTCCACGAGCACATTGGGCGAAACCCCGTGGCGCCGGAAGAGGCGCCGCACGAGCTCCCGGGTCGTGGACCCCTCCTCCTTGAGGACCAGCAACTCCCCCCCGAGTTCGGCCACCCCAATGCCGGCGCGCCCGGCCAGAGGGTGGCCGGGCGCGCAGAACAGCACCACCTCCTCCCTCCGAAACGGGGTGCAGATGAGCCCCTCCACGGGTCGCGACAGGCCCACCACGGCCAGTTCGTTTCGCCCCTCCACCACCGAGCGCAGCACCTCGGCCGAGGCGCCCTCGTCCAGCACGATCCGGATCCCCGGGTGCACCCCGTGGAACCGGGCCAAGATGTCGGGCATGAGGTAGCGCGCGTAGGTCTTGGTGGTTCCCACCTTGAGGAGCCCCCGCCGCAGGTCCCGGATCTCGGCCACCAGATCCTCGATCTCCCGCTCCAGGGCGAACACCTTCTCGGCCTCCCGGAACAGGAGCGCCCCGGCCTCCGTGAGCACCATCCGCCGGCCCCTGCGCCGGAACAGCTTGAGCCCCAGTGACTCCTCCAGGGCCCGCACCTGCCCGGTCACGGCCGGCTGGGTGACGCACAGCACGTCGGCCGCCCGGGTAAAGCTTCCGGTGCGGGCTGCCTCGAAAAACGCTCGCAACTGGTTGAAGTTGAGCATGGCGATTCCGGTGACGGGTCACAGGTGACGACCAACGACCCAAAGCATAACCTGACCTTATCCATCGTTGCAAAACATATGATTGGACCCCGGAGCCCCCGGGGCGTAGCCTGGCAGCACATCAAAACCTTATTTGGGAAGGAGGGCGCCATGGACCTGCGGGACTTCATCTCCCTGTGCGAGCGGGAGGGCCAACTCAAGCGGATCAAGGCCGAGGTGGACTGGAACCTGGAACTCAGCCACATCGCGAAACTGGTCGAGGAAAAGGAGGGGCCAGCCCTCCTGTTCGAGAACGTGAAAGGCTACCAAAGCCCGGTCTTCACCGGCGCCTTCGCCTCCCCGAAGCGACTGGCCCTGGCCCTCGGCCGGCCCACCCACATGTCGCTCGTGGACCTCACCCGCGAGTGGATGAAACTCGCCGTGGACAAGGTGATCCCGGCCGAAAACGTGGATTCCGGGCCTGTGTTTGAAAACGAACTCACGGGCGACCAGGTGGACATCTTTCGGTTCCCCTCCCCCAAGTTCTTCGAGAAGGACGGCGGGAGGTACATCGGCACCGCTGTGTTCCTGGTGACCCAGGACCCGGAAACCCAGGAGATCAACCTGGGCACCTACCGGATGCAAGCCCAGGAAAAGAACCGGATCGGGGTGCAGATCCTCAAGGGCAAGCGGGGCGACCGGATCCTGAAGAAGTACAAGAAGCGCGGCGAGAAGATGCCGGCCTGCGTCGTGATCGGGTGCGACCCGCTGCTGATGCTCGCCGGAAGCGCCATGGTGGCAAAGGCGAGCGAGTACGACGTGGTGGGATCGCTCCGGGGCGAACCGGTCCAGGTGACGCGGGGGAAGGTGACCGGCCTCCCGATCCCCGCCGACGCCGAGATCGTGCTCGAGGGCTGGATCGACCCCGACGACCTCCGGCCGGAGGGCCCCTTCGGCGAGTACACCGGGTACTACACCGACGAACTGTTCCACCCCATCCCGAAACCCTCGATGGTGGTCGAGCGGGTGTACCACCGGAACAACCCCATCCTCTGGGCCACCTCGGTGGGCCGGCCGGTCACCGACAACCACTGGATGCTCGCGTTCGTGCGGGGCGCCACCCTGTGGACCGAACTCGAGAACATGCGGATCCCCGGCATCCAGTCGGTGTACCTGCCCCCGGAGGGGTGCGGACGGTTCTGGGCCATCGTGAGCGTGAAGCAGATGTACCCAGGGCACGCGAACCAGGTGGCCGCCGCCGTGGTGGCGAGCAACACCTGCACCTACGGCACCAAGGGGGTGATCGTGGTGGACGATGACATCCAGGCCGACGACCTGCCGCGGGTGTGGTGGGCCCTGGCCGTACGGTTCGATCCAGCCCGGGACGCCCAGATCATCCAGCGCGGCCGGTCCACGCCCCTGGACCCGGCCCTCGACCCCACCTCCAACAAGCTGATCACCTCCCGGATCCTCCTGGACGCCACGGTGCCCTTCGAGTGGGAGCAGAAACCGGTGGAGGTGTCCCTGGTGCCCGAGGTGGTCGAGCGCATCAAGGCGCGCTGGAAGGAACTGGGCCTGGACGACTGACCCACAGACCCGGCGCAACCGGAGAGGGGGAAGACGTCCCACGACCCCGGGGGGGACCGAGCGCCGATCCAGACCGTGGGGCCGCAGGCCCCGGACGGAAGACCGAGGACCGAAGACCGCAGTCAGGAGGTGCGAACCCATGGCGTACGACATGATGGATGCGATCGAGAGGGCCAAACGGGTCAAGCTCGTGGTGCTCGACGTGCACGGCGTGCTCACCAACGGCATGGTCCTCTTCAACGAGGACGGGGTGAAATTCCAGGTGTTTCACCACGACGACGGGTTCGGGGCCAACGCGCTGATGATGTCCGGCATCGAGGTGGCGCTCCTCACCCGCAAGTCGAAAATCGTGTTCAAGCGGGCCGAAGAGGTGGGCATCAAGCGGGTGTACGCGGCCAAGGAGAAGTGGGCCAAGATGCAGGAGATCATGGCCGAACTGGGCATCGGGCCCGAGGAGGTCTGCTACGTGGGCGACGAGATCATCGACCTGGGGGCCATGCGGCGGGTGGGGTTCGCGGTGTGCCCCGCCAACGGGGTGCCCGAGGTCCAGGACGCCGCCCACTACGCCACCCGCCGGGCCGGGGGCGAGGGCATGCTCCGGGAGCTCGCCGAGTTCATCCTGCGGGCCCAGGGCAAATGGAAGCCCTTGGTGGACAAGGTTTCCAACATGGGCTGGGGATAGCCCGTTTCCGAAGGGAGATCAAGATCATGGCATATACCTACTACAAGGACAACCGGGAGTTCATCGAGGCCCTGCGGTCCACCGGCGACCTCGTGACGGTGGAACCCGAGGTGGACTGGGATCTGGAGATGGGCGCCATCGTCCGGCGGGTGTGCGAACTGCAAGGCCCCTCGCCCCATTTCAAAAAGATCAAGGACTATCCCGGGTTCGAGGCCCTGGGCGCCCCCCTGGCCACCTACCGGAAGCTGGCCGTGTGCCTGGGCCTTCCCCCCGACACCCCGATCCCCGAGATCGGAAAAGCCTACGTGGAGCGCACCGAGAAGGGCACCCCGGTCAAGCCCAAGGTGGTCGAACGGTCCCAGGCCCCCTGCAAGCAGAACGTCTGGACGGGCAAAGACGCAAATCTGTTCAACCTGCCGGCCCCCATGGTGCACGACGGCGACGGCGGCCGGTACCTGGCCACCTGGCACATGATCGTGGCGGCCGACCCGGACACCCGAGAGGTGAACTGGGGCATGTACCGGCAGATGGTCTTCGATGAGAAAACCATGGTCGGGCCCGTGCTCCCGTTCTCCGACATGGGGAAGATGTTCCACAACAAATCCGTGCCGAGAAACCAGCCCCTGCCGTTCGCCACGGTGATCGGGATGGACCCGCTTTCGGGCGTGGCCGCGTGCGCACCCTCTCCGATCCCGGAGGACGAGTTCGCCGGCATGCTCATGGGAGAACCGGTGGAGTTGGTGAAATGCGAAACGTCCGACCTGCTGGTGCCGGCCCACGCGGAGATCGTCATCGAAGGGGAGATCCTGCCGGGGGTCGAACTGGAGGAGGCGCCGTTCGGCGAGTACACGGGATACCGCACCTCCCCCCGGGAACCCCGCACGGTGTACCGGGTCCGGGCGATCACGTTTCGGGACAACCCGATCCTCACGGTGTCCAACATGGGCGTGCCCACCGACGAGGGCCAACTCCTGCGTTCGTTCTCCCTGAGCCTCGAGATGGAAAAGCTCCTCCGGAGCCAGGGCATCCCGATCACGGGGGTCTACATGTGGCCCGAGTCCACCCACCATTTGGTGGTGATCGGCACCCGGCACGCGTACACCGGGATCGCCCGCCAGATCGCAAACCTCGTGTTCGGCAGCAAGCTCGGGCCCTGGTTCCACATGGTGGTGGTGGTGGACGAAAAGACGGACATCTACAACAAAAACCAGGTGATCCACGCCCTGTGCACCCGGTGCCACCCGGTGAACGGCATCCACGTCTACGAAAACGACGTGGGCACCCCGCTCAATCCCTTCGCCACCCCGGCGGAGCGCCGCATGAGCAAGGGGGCGAAGGTCCTGTTCGACTGCCTGTTCCCCAGGGACTGGCCGCCCTCCGACGTGCCCATCCTGGTCGCCTTCGACACGGTCTATCCCAAGGAGGTCCGCGAGAAGGTACTGGCCAACTGGAAGAACTACGGGTTTTCGGAGTAACGGAGGTGACCGATGGCTGAATACGACGCGTTCTTCGAGGATCTCGACCAAGTGCCCCAGGACGAGGAGATCCGCCTCGTGATCCGCGACCTCACGCCGGGCCGGGCCAAGTACCGGTGCCAGGTGGTCCGGGCCAAGGTGTCCAAAAACCCGACCAAGTACCCCGAGCGGCTCTGGCCGCGGCTCGGGCGCGGCCAGTGGGTGGGTGAACCCTGGTCTATCCGGGTCGTGGAGGAGATCAACCCCATCCCCGAGCAGTGGCGGTAGGTCGGGGGAGGAGGGCTGTGGGCTTTCGAAACCTCGCCGAAGCCGTGGAGTTTCTGGAACGGACCGGCCGACTCCTCCGGGTGGACGAACCGGTTTCGGTGCGGTTCGAGGCCGCGGCCCTCCTCCACCTGGCTTCCCGCGACGGAAAGGCCGTGTACCTCGGCCGCCCGGTACCCGGCGCGCTCCCCGTGGTGGGCAACGTGCTCTGCCACGACGGGGTGCTGGCCCGCGCCCTGGGGGTTCCCCTGGAGCGGGCGGCCGACGAGTTCCTGGCGCGGGCCCAGGCCGAACCGGTGGAGCCCCGGAGGGTGGGCGATGCCCCGGTTCTCGCCCGGGAGATCCCGGTGGCCGACCTGGGCGATTTTCTCCCAGTGCTGACCCATTACGAAGGGGACTCGGCGCCGTTTCTGACCACGGCCGTGGTGTCGGTGTTCGACCCGGCCACCGGTTCCGCGGCCCGGGGGGTGCACCGGATGGAGCGAAGGGGCCCCGATCGGTTCGGGGTGGCTCTACTGAACCCGCCCCTTTCTGAGGTGTACGCCCGGGCCAAGGCAGCCGAAACTCCGCTGCCGGCCGCGGTCACGGTGGGCCACGAGCCCTTGACGTTCCTCGCAGCCGCCTTCAAGGGGAAGCCCGGGCTCGACAAAATGGCCGGGGCCGGGGCGCTTCGGGGGGAACCGGTGGACCTGGTTCCAGCCCCCCTAACCGGCATCCCGGTGCCGGCCGAGGCCGAACTTCTGCTCGAAGGGGTGATCGACCCTTCTGACGAGAGGCCGGACGGCCCGTTCGGCGAGATCAGCGGGGTG
Source organism: Deferrisoma sp. (assembly GCF_054681715.1). Classification (NCBI taxonomy): domain Bacteria; kingdom Pseudomonadati; phylum Thermodesulfobacteriota; class Deferrisomatia; order Deferrisomatales; family Deferrisomataceae; genus Deferrisoma; species Deferrisoma sp. The sequence goes on along the minus strand of NZ_BAAHFQ010000004.1, from coordinate 48,690 downwards.
CACGTGGCCTTGGAAGCCACCCCCACCTTCGTGGCCGAGCGGGTGTGGTGCCGGGCCTCCCCCCTGTACCACGCCCTCCTTCCCACGGCGTGGGAGTCCGATCGGCTTCTTGCCATGGTGTGGGAGGCCGCGGCCCGAGCGGCCGCCGCCGGGGCCGGCCTGCCGGTGTCCGGGGTCCGGGCTCTGCCCACCACTTACGGCTCCACGGTGGTGCTCCGGGTGCCGCCCGCGCCGGCGGACACGATCGAAAGGGGACTCCGGGCCGTGCTGGAGCAGACCCACGTGAAGCTCGCCGTGGCGGTGGCCGAGGACGTGGACCCGACGGACCCCTGGGACCTGGCCTGGTCCATCGCAAGCCGCACCCAACCCGATCGAGACTGGTCCGTGGTCTCGGGACTCCGGGGGCAGCCCATCGATCCTTCGGCCCACGAGGCCGCGCGCACGGCCAAGGCCGCCATCGACGCCACGGGATACGGCCGCGTGGCCGGCCGACGGGTGCGGATCCCCGAAGATGCCGTGAAAAAAGCCCGGGAACTGGGCCAAAGGAGACGCTGATGAAAACGCGCCGACTCGTGGTGGGAATCTCCGGGGCCACCGGCCCCCAGTACGGCATCCGGCTCCTGGAGGTGCTCCGGAACACCGACGTGGAGACCCATCTTGTGCTCTCCAAGGCCGCGCGCCGCAACATCCGGCTGGAAAGCGACTGGACCCCGGAAGAGGTGGAGGCCCTGGCCGACAGGGTCTACGACCCCGAGGACGTGGGCGCCGCCATCGCCAGCGGTTCGTTTCTCACCGAGGGGATGGTGGTGGCCCCCTGTTCCGTGAAGACCGCCTCGGCCATCTCCAACTCGTACAACGACAACCTTCTGGTGCGCGCGGCCGACGTCACCCTGAAGGAGCGCCGGCCCCTGGTCCTCCTGTTCCGGGAGACCCCGCTCCACAAGGGGCATCTCGACATCCTGCGCCGCTGCGCGGACATCGGGGCCGTCATCCTGCCGCCGATGGTGGCGTTTTATCACCGGCCCAAAACGGTCGACGAGATCGTGGACCAGACCGTGGGCAAGGTGCTCGATGCGCTCCGGATCGAACACAACCTGTTTCGCCGCTGGAAGGGCAGCGACGTTAAGGTGTTGGCGGGGGGAGGCTCGGGCGCGGAGTGACCCCGCTCGCGCCGGGCCCCGAGGACTGCCCCCCGGCCGAGGACCAAGACCGCGTGGAACCGCGGCGGACAAGGGAGCGCTTTACTACTAACCTTGAGAACTGTTGCGGGCGGCGGGTGGGGGACTGGTTCCGGCCGGGCGCGAGTGCGGCACCCTTTCCGCCGCGCCTTCGCATGCCGTTGCCGGCGCGGCAGGTCGGGACGCCGGCAGCGGAAGTTCCGGAAGTTCCAAAGCACGCCAAGCCTGGTGGGGCGCGGCGACGTGAGGGGCCGCACCCGGCTCTCCACCAGCCCCCCACCCGCTGGCTTCCGTAGCGACCACGGGGACCTGACAATACTTGCGTTGGTGTTGGTAGCTTCTGGCTTCCGCGCCTCCTAGCTTTCCAGCTTTCCAGCCTTCCAGCTTCCTAGCCCCGGAGAGGAACCATGCCGTACCCCGAATCCGAGTACTGGAACCCGGCCACCGAAACCCTGGACCCCGAGCGCCTGCGGGCGCTGCAACTCGCCAAATTCCGGCGGGTGCTCTCGTGGGTGTATGAGCGGAGCCCGATGTACCGCCGCAAGTACGAGGCCGCCGGGCTTCGGCCGGAGGACGTGCGCACCTGGGACGACGTGGCCCGCGTGCCCCTGGTGACCAAGGACGACTACCGGTGCCAGGGCAAGGACCCGTTCCCCTACGGCGACACCCTGTGCGTACCGCTCGAGGAGGTCACCGAGTTCCACCAGACATCGGGCACCACGGGCACCCCGGTGTACCAGCCCGACACCTGGGCCGACTGGGAGTGGTTCTCGGAACTCTGGGCCACCATCCTCTGGGCCCAGGGGTACCGCCCCACGGACCGGATCTTTTTCCCCTTCGGCTACCACGTGTTCATCGCGTTCTGGACCGCCCACTACGGCGCCGAGCGCATGGGGTGCGAGGTGGTGCCCGGGGGCGTGCTCGGTACCCGGGAACGGCTCCTCAAGATGCGCGAACTCCAGGTCAACGCCTTCATGGCCACCCCCACCTACGTGCTCGGGATGGCCGAAACCGCCCAGAAGGAACTGGGGGCCGACCCGAAGGAGTGGGGCATCCAGCGCATCACCTGCGCCGGGGAACCCGGGGCGCTGGTGCCGAGCACGAAAAAACGCATGCAGGACGCCTGGGGCTGCCCGGTATACGACCACGTGGGCGCCACGGAGGTGGGGGCCTGGGGCTTCGAGTGCCGCCACCAACCCTTCGGGCAGCACATCATCGAGTCCATGTTCCTCGTGGAACTTCTGGAACTCGATTCCGACCGGCCGGTCACCGAACCGGGAGTGCCGGGCCGGATCGTGATCACCGCGTTCGACCGGAGGGCCCAGCCTTGCGTGCGGTTCGACACCAAGGACGTATCGATGTGGGCCAAGGACCCGTGCCCTTGCGGCCGCACCTGGCGCATCCTCGAAGGGGGGGTCCACGGCCGGGTGGACCATATCACCAAGGTGAAGGGCGTGCTCTTCTCGCCCGTCACAGTGGAGGAGGTGGTGCGGTCGTTCGAGGAACTCGACGGCGAGTTCGAAATCTACGTGGAAAAACGCGGGGACCTCGACCACATCACCCTCAAGGTGGAACTCCCCGACGGGCTGGCCGGGCCCGACCGGGAAACCCTGCTCAAGGAACTGGCCAGCCGGCTTCGCTGGAAGACCCAGCTCAACTTCGAAATCCAGCCCCAGCCCTACGGCAGCCTGCCCCGCTACCAGGTGAAGGCCCGCCGGTTCCACGACCTGCGAAAGAAGGGAGGGAGCCAACGATGATGTCCGACGCGAGGATCCGGGAGATCGCCGAGGCGCTGGAACGGCTCGGCCGGGACTTGGAGGAACTCATCGAGGCGGGGAAGGACCTGCCCGCGGTGGAGCGGAACGCCCGGCGCATGCAGGGCACCCTCTGGACCCTGAGGGCCCACTTCGAGGTGCTGGCCGAGACACTGGAGGGGTGAGGGGCGGCCCGTGGAGGTCCACTTCGGGCACCGTCGGTCCCGGGAGGGGTGGTGGAGCTTCGAAACCCACCCCCGCATGGACCGGACCAAACGCCGCATCTACGACCGGTGCCTGCCCTGCCTCACGTCCTTGCTGGACCAAATCAAGCGGGGAGCCGATGCGGTGGACCTCCCGTTTGCCTGGGACTGCTGGAAGGTGGTGGCCGTTGCCCCGGACGAGGAAACCTGTATGGCGCTTCTTGAGAGGCTGGCCGAAGAGCACCCCGACCTCTACCTGTTCGGCAAACTCGGGGGACGGCGAGAGCGATTCAACACCTCGGCCCTGGTGCTCCACGCCGACTCGGCCGCAGAGCGCGACCGCCTCCTCGCCGCCCTCGAGGAAGCCGTTTCCCGGGCGGCGCCGGGTGTCCGAGTGCACCTCGCCCGGGCCTGCGCGGATCCCTACGCGGACCTCCTGGGCCCGTGGGAAGAGTGGACCCGGCCCTGCCCCATCCGCCACCCCGGCGCCGTGCCCCGGGTCCTGCGCCGGCTCCGGGAACTCCTCTACGGCGCCTCCTGATGGGCTAACCCCGATGGCCCGGCAGATCCACCACAGCCCAGGCGCCGCCCCCTTCTCTCTCCTCGAGCCGGATCTCGCCGCCCCACGATCCCACGAGCCGGCGGCACACCGTGAGCCCCAACCCCCCGCCCCCCTCTTTGGTGGTCACGAACGGGTCGAAGAATCCCTCCGGGTCCTGGCCCCCGAACCCGGGGCCCCGGTCGCCCACCCTCAGGCGCACCCACGGCACCCGTTCCACCCGGAGCACCGGATCCAGGAGGGAGTCGCCGCCCCTCTGCTCTTCGCGCTCGAACCGGAAGCACTCCACGTGGACGACCCCGCCAGGGGGCGACACATCTGCCGCATTCAGGAGCAGGTTGAGAACCACCTGCTTGAGCTCGGCGGCGTCGGCCCACACGGGGGGCACCCCCTCCCCCCAGCGGGTCTCCACCCCAACGCCCGCCCGCTGGAACCGGTACCGCACCAGCGCCAGGCTTTCGCCCACCACGTCGGGTACGTGCACCGGCCCTGGGGCGGAACGGCCCGTGGCCGACCGGGCGTATCCCAGGAGCTGGTCGATCAGGGTGCGGCAGCGCTGGGCCTCCTCGTAGATCCGGTCCCGGATCGCGCCGTCGGGGTCAGCGCCGGCTTCGGTGCGCAGCAGGGCTGCAAACCCCAGGATCACCGACACGGGATTTCCCACCTCGTGCACCACCGAGGCAGCGAGCTCCCCCAGGGTGGCAAGCCGTTCGTACTGCATGAGCTTTCGGTCCACGGCATCGCGCAGCGACACGTCGGTCGCAAGCCACAGCCGCCCCACGGGCCGGCCGGCAGTGTCCCGGACGGCCCTCGAACGCAGCCGCAGCCTGACCGGGCGGCCGTCGGCGCGTTGGGCCGTGCACAGCGTCTCGGCCCACGCCTCTCCTCGGGCGCTGCCGGGCTCGGCGATCCGATCGCCCACGACTCCGAGGGCCTCGGACCACGGCCTTCCCTCTGCCTCGGAGGCGAGGCGGCCCGTCAAGACCTCTGCCGCCGGGTTCCACCCCACGATCCGGCCGTTTTCGTCGGTCAGGAACGCGGCCACCGGGAGACCCTCCCACAGTGCGTCAGATATGGCGTATTTTATCGCGCAAACATCCACCGCGCACCCTTGTTTGATTTATGACTTCATGGTCTAATCCCATGAGGTCCGGGATCCCGCCAGCATCGATCCTCGCACAGACGCGTGGGCGTGGCAATGGTTGACAAAAAGTCGTTCCCTCTGCGTGGCCCCACCCGGCCCAAGAACGCCACTGGCGCAGTTTGGCACAGACCTTGAATATGCAAAAAACAAACTCCGTATATCCGCCGAGGAGTGCGGCCGCGCTCCGCAACAGGAGGCGCGGAAGGTGACGGTCCAGCGCCTAGAAGAGGCCGCCTTCTCCCCGGGAGACCCGGCGCGGTTCTTGCTCCCGGAAGCATGGGGCGGATGGATCCGCAGCGTGGAACCACCCCCACCGGGCACCCGGTGCGAGGTCGAGGTTCCCGGACGAATCCATGCGGTCGTGCTCGACATGACCCGCTTCGGGCTCGGGCGGCCCGGCGGCGGAGGGATCGGGTTTGCGGTGGGCCTGTTCTCGCGCGCCGCTGTGACCCTGACGGATGAACCGGGGATCCGCGCATCCGGAAGCCGCCCGCTCCTGGGCCAGCATTTCGCGGAACTGTTTCGGCGGCTCACCGGATTCGAGGGTGGCATCGAGATCGAGACCCACGACCACAACCGCCGCCATATGGGTCTGGGGTCCTCCGTGTCGAGCCTCACCGCCGCCGCCGTCGCGCTCAACGAGGCGCTCGGCCGGCCCCTCGACCTCCGGAACCTCCGGAAGCTCGTGGCCCACAATTATTGCGAGGAGCTTTCCGCCGCGCCGCCGAGGCTCGTGCCGGGATTCGAGACCAACGTGGGAGCGATGGCCGGCCTCCACGGAGGCCTGGTGATCGCCTCGGATCGGTGCGAACTCGCGGCCCGCATCGCCATGCCCGAGGACCTCAGGGCCCTTCTTCTTCTGCCCAACATGGCGCCCGAGGTGTCGTCGGGAGCGGGGGAATACCGGTCGCTGCTGGGAGCCGCCCAGGATTCTGATGCGAAAACCGCGGCCCGCAAGGTGTACCGGGTGTTCATGGATCTCCTGCCAGCCGCCCTGGCCGGCGACCTCCGGGCCGTGGGGGATCTCCTGTGGGATCTCTCCGCTGAAGGGTCGAAGAAGGCCGAGATCGAACTTCACGGCGATCGGGGGCGGGAGATCCGGGAGGTGATGGAGGAACTTCGCCGCGGCGGAGCCGAGATCGTCGGCATGAGCTCCATCGGGCCGGCGGTGTTCGCCCTGAGCCGAACCCCCTCGGCATGGGCCCGGTGGCGCGACTGGGAGGGTTCACCCCGCGCGGCCTGCGCCGTGACCGTACCGGTGGACAACCGGGGCGCGCGGGTACGGCTCAACGGCACCCCGATCCCGTACCGGTTCGAGCCCTGGTGGCACGACCCCGCATACGACTGATCCCACCCCGGGGAGACTCGACTCCCCAACGAGGAAAGGAGGAAGGGTCATGAGGAGACGCAGGACGGCGATGAGAGTGCTCGGCGCTGTGGCTCTGTCCGCAGTGGTTTCGGCCACCCCAGCGTTCGCAGGGGGGGGACAACACTACCCTAACGGTGCGGAAGATTTCGTAGTCGGCGCCCTTCCCCCGCCGGGGCTCTATTTGAAGAACTACCTCGTGTACATCGACAAGAACCGCCTCATGGACAACGAGGGGAAAAAGACCCCGGTGGAGTTCGACGCGAGTGTGTTTGGGGTGATTCCCCGCGTGATCTGGGTGAGCCCGTACAAGGTGCTCGGGGCTTCTTGGGGGGCTCATATTTTTGTTCCATTTTACAGCGCCGATGTAGAAATACCAGCGCTTGGCGTAGATGATTCAAGCGGGGGTCTTGGCGACATCATTTTCAGTCCCTTCGTATTCGGGTGGCACTTCGGCCCCAACTTTCACACCGTGTTCGCACTGGACATGTGGGCGCCCACCGGGAACTACGACAAGGATGACGTGGCAACACAACTCCTCTCCCGGAACCACTGGACCTTCGAGCCGGTCCTGGCGGCCACCTATCTGTGGAAGGGGTTCGACTTCTCCGTGAAGCTCATGTACGACTTTAACACCAAGAACGATGAATACGTGGTGCCCCCGCCCCAGGCCGCACGGCTTGGACTGACCCCCGGAGCGGAAGTAGACCTCGACCCGGGCCAGGAGTTTCACTTCGACTGGGCGGTCGGGTGGGCGCCCAAGCCGGGGTGGCGGTTCGGCGTGAACGGGTTCTACTACTGGCAGACCACGGATGACGAGGTTGACGGCAAGGAGGACCACGACCGCAGCCGCCTGGCCGGCATCGGCCCAGGGCTCAAGTGGTGGCCCAACCAGGGGCGGTTCAGCCTGGTGGCCAAACACCTCTGGGAGTTCGACGGCAAAAACATGCCCGAGGGCACGAGCACCTGGCTCAACATCGTGTGGGTGTTCTGATCCCTCTGTGAGGGCCCCGGAGCCCGCTCGGGCTCCGGGGGCCCCATCGGTGAGAGACCCATGGCCCATCCCCGCAAAGCAGAGCAGGCAGTCAGGCCCGCGCGACTCCTCGTGGTCGACGACGAACCCGGGATGGTGGACCTCTTGCGCCGGGTTCTCGAGCGGGAGGGGTACGCGGTGGAGACGGCCGGATCGGCGGAGGAGGCCGCGGGCCTTCTGGCCGGGAACTCCTTCGACCTCGTGATCACGGATCTCGTGCTGGGGGGCCGGGGCGGGGAGCACGTGGTTCGCGAGGTCAAGGCCACGAACCCGGACACCGAGGTCCTCGTGATCACGGCCCACGCATCCGTGGACTCGGCTGTGGAGGTCATGAAGGAGGGGGCATTCGACTACCTGCGAAAGCCCCTGCTGCCCGAGGAGATCCTCCACGTGGTTCGGCGGGCATTGGAGATGAAGGGCCTGCGCGACGAGGTGAAGGCGCTGCGGCGGGAGAAGGCCGCGGCCCTCCTCCAGGGCGAACTCCTGGGCCGGAGCCCGGCCATGCTCCGGGTGTTCGAGCGGATCCGCCGGGCGGCGGGCACCGACGCCACGGTACTCGTCGAGGGGGAGTCCGGCACCGGCAAGGAGCTCGTGGCGAAGGCCATCCACGCCGAGTCCCGGCGGGCGGCCGGCCCATTCGTACCGGTGAACTGCGGGGCGATCCCCGGGGAGCTCCTGGAGTCCGAACTCTTCGGCCACGTGCGGGGCGCCTTCACCGGCGCCCACGCGGACCGGCAGGGCTATTTCGAGGCGGCCTCGGGGGGCACTCTGTTCCTCGACGAGATCGGGGAGATGGACCCGAGGCTCCAGGTGAAGCTCCTACGGGTGCTCCAGGACGGGGCGATCACCCGGGTGGGGGAAACGAAACCGCGGCGCGTGGACGTGCGGATCGTGGCGGCCACGAACCGCAGGCTCCTGGAAGCGGTGCAAGAGGGCTCGTTCCGTAACGACCTCTACTACCGGCTCCGGGTCGTTCATGTCGAACTCCCACCCCTGCGGGAGCGGCGCGAAGACATCCTCCTTCTGGCCCACGCGTTCCTGCGGCGATTCTCCCAGGCGTACGGCAAATCCTTCGAGGACATCGACGCCCGCGCCGCCCGGGTGCTTCAGCAGTACGACTACCCCGGAAACGTCCGGGAACTACGGAACATCATCGAGAGCGCCGTGGTGATGGGGCGGGGCAAGGTGCTCCACGAGTCGCACCTGAAGGAGGCCATGGGGCCGGAGGCGTTTTCCCGCGCCTCCGGAGCACCCGCCGACTGGGAACTGCCCTTCGAGGAGGCCGCGGGCCGGGTCTTGGAGGAGTTCGAGCGGGCCTACCTGGAACACAACCTGCGGCGGTTCGGCGGGCGGATCAAGAACCTGATCCAGGCCTCCGGGCTCTCCCGCCGCACCATCGAACGGAAAATGGCCAAGTACGGCCTGAACCGCAAGGATTTCGTGCCCCGCCGGGCGAAGGGCGTCAGAGCCTAAGCTCTCTCCGACGCCTCCCGGAATTTTTGCCGCGCATCGTCCTCCCACTCCCGAAACGCCTCGGGCGTAAGCGGCGGGTGATTCCGGAGTTCCGGGTCCAGTACCTCGTCCGTGCGGCACCGCTGGAGCACCCAGCACAGCGGCGCCGCCCGTCCCCGGACCCTACGGCCCAGGTCCGCCCCCAACCGGCACACCTCGTCCCGGCTCAGGAGCTTCGGGTGCACCGTGGTGCGAAGCTCCAGGGGAACGTCCGTGGCCACCAGGAACTCCAGGGTCGCCTCCACCCGGTCCGGGTCGGAGCCGGGGCCCGCGTTACGGCGGTAGGGCACCGGCTCCAGGGGCGCCTTCACGTCCACCGCCACGCGGTCCACCAGGCCCGCCCGAACCACCTCCTCCAGCACCTCGGGCCGGGACCCGTTCGTGTCGAGCTTCACGGCAAACCCCATCGCACGAAACCGCTCCAACAGTTCCCCGAGCCCGGGGTACAGCGTTGGCTCGCCGCCGGTCACGCACACCCCGTCCACCCAGCCCCGCAGGCTCCGGAGCCGGCCCTCCACCTCGGCCCAGGGCCATGTTGGCACCTGATGGGGGGCCGTCACGATCCGGTGGTTGTGGCAGTAGGGGCACCGGAAGTTGCACCGGGGCAGGAACACCACCGCGGCCACCTTGCCCTTCCAGTCGGTGAAGGTGGTTTCCAGGAACCCCTTGATCTCGGGCAGTGCCACCGATCCCTCCCCTCACGCGACGAGGGGCGACGGTGCCGTCGCCCCTCGTCGCCCAGGAACTTCCCCTCTTTAGGCCGCCCGGGTCTTCATCTCTTCCAGGTATTTCCGGATGCGCACCGCACCCGTGAGGTACGACGAGTCGTCCAGCACCAGGATCGGAAGGCTTCGCTCCGCCACGTTCACGAGCCCGTGCCAGGCCAGGTGGGCCAGGGCATCGGGGTTCTCCGGGCCGAGCTCCTCCACCACCACCCCCAGCGCGGCGAGATCCACCCGCTCCTTCACATACTCGCACTTCTCGCACCCGACCTTGGTAAACAGCGTCATGGAACCCTCCTCTGGAAACGCGGTCAGCGGCCTTCGGTCTCCGGTCCGGCACACCCCTATGCTTCGGCGGCGCCGGCGTCCGGAGCCGGCCCCGTGAAAAACCCTGCGGTCCGCTGCCGGTCGTGGAGTTCCCCGATCTTCCCCTTGTTCCAGGAGCTGATCTTGGTGAAGTACCCGGTGATCCGGGTGATCCCCTCCACCTCGTCGCTCCCGCACTGGGAACAGGCCTCCCGGAGCCCTCGGGTGGTGCGAGCGCACGCCAGACAGGTGGTGAACTCGGGGCTGAACGCCACCTGGTCGTTGTGGGTGTTCCGGAACACCTTGACCACGAAGTTCGCCAGGCTCTCGGGGTGGGGCTTCTCCTCGCCGAGCCACAGGTGTGTGATGGCCCCGGCCTCGATGAGCGGGTGAAACAGGCCCTCGAGCCGCACCCGGTCCACGGGGTTGGTGGGGCTTCCCACGTGGAGATGGGTCGAGTTGGTGTAGTACACCTCGCCCCGGGCCACGTCCCCCCGCACGGCCTCTCCTGCGGCTGGGGAGAAATATTTGAGGTCGAGCCGGGCAAAGCGGTAGGCCGTGGACTCGGCCGGGGTCTGCTCCAGCACGAAATGCATGTTGTGCTTGCGGGAAAGCTTGTCCGCCAGGAGCTTCATGTGGGCGATGATCTTGAGCCCGAACCGGAACGCCTCCTGGCTCTCGTGGAGTTCCTGGCCGGTGTGGACCTTGACCATCTCGTTCAAACCCACCATGCCCAGGAGATAACTCACCCGGTGCATGCGCAGGTACGGCTGGCCGTCCCGGTCCATCGTGAGGAGCGACAGGGGCCCGCGGTCGCCCTGGCTCAGGAGCCGCTCGATGAAGGCCCGCTTTTGCAGGTGGGCCTGGGCCGCGAGCTCCATCATCTCGGTCAGGCACTGGAACAAACGGGTGTCATCCCCGCCGGCCCGGTAGGCGATGCGCGGGAGGTTCAGGGTCACGTTCTGGAGCGCCGAGTAACGCATGCGCCAGGGCTGCTTGGCATCCTCGAGGTCGGACTTCTCGAGCTTGAACGCTAGCCGGCAGCACTCGGAGATCTTCGCGGTGTCGCCCCGGTCGAACACGAAGTAGGTGTTCCCCTTCTCGGCCGCCACCTCGCAGATCTTCGCGAGGAACCGCTCGTGGCCCTCGGTCTGGAAGAACTTCTCGGTGATGTGCACCAGGGGCTTCGGGAAGAAGAACGGCCGGCCCGAGGCATCGCCTTCGGCGTACACGTCGAAGAGCTTCCAGACGAACCGCTGGGCCTCCTTCTCGTAGTCGCCGTAGGTCTTGCCCGTGTACTGGCCGCCCGGGCCGATGGCCGGCACGTCCTGGAAGTGCTTGGGCACCTCCCAGTAGAGGTTGATGTCGGAGAAAATCGCCTGGCCGCCCCGGGCCACCGCCTGCTGGGAGTACTCGAAGATGAGCATCTGGGCGAGCTGCTCCACGTCCCGGTCGGGCATCCCCTCCAGATAGGGGGCGAAGAAGAGGTTCACCGCATCCCACCCGATGGCCCCGGCGAAGTTCGACTGGAGCGCGGCCGAAAACTTCACCATGTGGGCCAGGAGCACCTCGGGGTGCTTGGCGGGCTTCGCGTTCGCCAGGCTGTTCGGGAGATTCAGGCCGAACTTCTTCAGGTACTCGAGGCTCTGGCCCGAGCAGTAGGGCCGGTCGATGAACCCCAGGTCGTGCAGGTGGAGGTCGCCCCGCATGTGGGCGTCGGCCACGTCCTGGCTGAACACCGCCAGCAGCGCGTACTCCTTCTTGATGTTCTCGGCCAGGGTGAGGTTCGTGGCCTCGGGGCCGTGGGGGACGTTCGCGTTCTCCTTGTTGGGGGCGACGAGGAGCTCCTCCACGTCGTAGAGCGGCATCCCGAGCCGGGTGTGCATCCGGCGGGCGCCTTCGAGCCCCATCTCAATGAGCTTCGCGTCCACGAGTTCACGAATGAGGGGCGCGGTCAGGATCTCGATCCGGGACCGGTGGATCAGCTTGTCCACCTCCTCGGCCACGCGCTCGGCCGTGTCCCGGTCGAGATAGGTCTCCCGCACCAGGGCGTCGGCGATGCGGCTCCGGTCCCAGTTGACAATCTCCATGTCCGACGTGCGGACGAACAACACCCGGTCGGTCGCGTCGCCGTCGCGGGGCTTGGCCCCGGTCCGGCCGAGCTCCATCACCTCGCCCATGGCCGTCGCTCCTTCCGTAGGGAAAACAGGGGGTTAGGGAGGGGAGAAAACGCCATATCTAGTAGGCGGCGAAATGATACCACGACATGTAGTGGCTCGCCACCCTTTTTTTGGGCCCCCGGGCAGTCAAAAATCCCCCCGACCCCGGCCGCTTGCGCACCCGGGGGGCCTCCTTTATGCTTCCGGGGTCTTCCGTAACCCGAGGGGGGGCACCGGCATCTCAAGGACACGGGAATGGACGAGGCACGGCTCGTGGAGCGGGCCCGAGAGGGCGATTTCCAGGCCTTCGAGGAACTGGTCAACCGCACCGAGGGGCGGATCTACAGCCTGCTCCTGCGGATGACCGGAAACCCCGAAGACGCCCGGGAGCTCATGCAGGAGACCTATCTAAGCGCGTACCGCAACCTGAAATCGTTCCAGGGGAACGCGGCGTTCTCCACCTGGCTCTATCGGATCGCCACGAACCACGCGCTTATGAAGCTTCGCAAAAGGCAGCCCGACACCGTGTCGTGGGACGAGCTGCCCATGCCCAGCCACGAGGAGATCCGCCAGAAGGGCGTGACCGACTGGGCCCTTGACCCGAAGGAGGCGTTGCTCCGGCAGGAGGTGAGGCAGCTCCTCGTCCGGGCCATCCAGGACCTGCCCCCGATCTACCGGGCCGTGGTGGTGCTGCGCGACGTGGAGGGCCTGAGCACGGCCGACACGGCGAAGATCCTCGGCACCACCGAGGGGGCCGTGAAGACCCGACTCCACCGGGCCCGGATCCATCTGCGGGAGAAACTGAGCCCCTACTTCTCCGACGAGGAGAGAGCCGAGGGGCGGGCGGTGAACCCATGAGCCGGAAACTCACCTGCAAAGAGATCCTGGAGCAGCTCTCGGCGTACATCGACCATGAGCTCGACCCGTCGATCTGCGAGGAGATCGAGGCCCACATGGAGGGGTGCAACCCCTGCGTGGCGTTCCTCAACACGCTCAAAAAGACCGTGGTGCTGTACAAGTATTCCGGCCAAGAGGAGGAGGTGCCCGAGGAGGTTCACATCGATCTTCACCGGTTCCTCCGGGAGAAGTGCTGCGGCGAAAAGGGAGGAGAGTAGCGTGGAAGGCTGGATCTGGATCGTGTTGATCGTCCTCGTGGCGGTGATGTCCCTCCGGGGCGGGGGCTGAGGGGGCTGCTGACCGCCGGTCGGCGGTACGCCAAGGGACCAAACGAACACCCTTTCGACAAAAGGAGACACGAGATGGCGGGAGACAAGGTTCTCAACGTGACCGACGCGGATTTCGAGGAGAAGGTTCTCAAGGCCGACAAGCCGGTGCTCGTGGATTTCTGGGCCGCCTGGTGTGGGCCGTGCCGCATGATGAGCCCGGTGATCGACGAGGTGGCCGAGGCCTATGCCGGCAAGGTGGTGGTCGCCAAGATGAACGTGGACGACAACCCCCAGACCCCGGCCAAGTACGGAGTGCGGGGCATCCCGAACCTGAAGCTGTTCAAGGGCGGCCAGGTGGTGGACGAGGTGGTAGGCGCCGTGCCCCGGCAGAAGCTCGAGGAGATGCTGAACAAGGTGGTGTGAGGGAGAGCCATGCCGCTGTACGAGTACCAATGCGCCCAGTGCGGGGAGAAGACCGAAATCCTGGTCCGCTCGGGCGACCGGGCCCAGGACGCGCCCCGGTGCCCGAACTGCGGCGGCCCGATGGCCCGGAACTGGGCCCCGGTGGCCGCCCACACCAAGAGCCCGGGGGGAGGAAGCTGCGCCCCGCGGGGCGGGTTCACCTGAGGCTAGACCACACGGGGCCGGGGGCCCCGAAGAACCGGCGCAGGAGCCTTTGGCCCTGCGCCGCTCTTTTTCCTTTCTCATCTTTTCGTGGAGGCGTTTCGCGATGGGGATCTCAAGGGGACGGGGGGTCGTGTGGGGGATGGTTTTCGCTTTCGTTTTGGCGGTGGCCGCGTGCTCGGGGGGGAACAAGGAGGCCGAGGAACCAAAGCCCGCGCCGGACTTCGACCTGGTGAGCGTGGACGGAAACCATGTGCGGCTTTCCGACCTTAGGGGCAAGGTGGTGCTTCTCGACTTCTGGGCCACCTGGTGCCCGCCCTGCCGGGTGGCCATCCCCCACCTCGTGGAACTCCAGCAGAAGTACCGGGCCGAAGGGCTCGTGGTCGTGGGGATGAACATGGACCAGAACCCCGACGACCTCACCGAGTTCATGACCCGCACCTCGTTTAACTACCCCGTAGTGAAGGTGGACGAAGCCACCCGGATGGCCTACGGGGGGGTGGCCTCGATCCCCCAGGCCTTCCTGATCGACCGCCAGGGCCGGATCCGGTACACCTTCATGGGCTATAGCCAGGACATCGCCCGGGACATGGAGGAGAAAATCCGGAAACTCCTGGAGGAGCCCCCGGGCGGCTGACCCCCAAGGGCATGGAGGATCGCCGTGGACGAGGCGCTCCGGTGGTGGAGGCAGAGGACCGACCTTTCGCCCGACGCCCTTTCGGGCCGGAGCCTCGACTGGGCCCGGAAACCCGAGGCGCTCAAGACCTACCCGGGGTGCCGGCGACTCAAACTGCCCCGGCCGGGGGACCTCCGACCGGGCGCCTCGGACCTCTGGGCGGCGCTGGCGGCCCGCAGGTCCAGGCGCGAGTTCACGGGAGGGGCCCTCTCCCTGGAAACGCTGGCCCTGCTCCTCTGGGCCTGCCAGGGGGTCACCGCCCGGCAGGGACCGTACCTTCTGCGCACGGCCCCGTCGGCAGGGGCCCTCTACCCGTTCGAGACCTATGTGTCGCTCCAGCGGGTCGGGGGGATCGAACCCTGCCTCGCCCACTTCGACGTGGCCGGGTTCGCGTTGGAGATCCTGGCCCAGGGGGACCACGGCAGAACCCTCGCCCTTGCGTCCCTGGCCCAGGGGTTCCTGGCCCGGGCCTCGGTCGTGTTGGTGTGGACCGCCGTCTACCCCCGGGCCGCCTGGAAATACGGCGACCGGGCCCTCCGGTACCTGGGTCTCGACCTGGGGCACGTGTGCCAGAACCTGCTCCTCGCGGCCGAGGCCCTGGGGCTCGGGGCCTGCCCCGTGGCCGCGTTTTTCGACCGGGAGATGAACGAACTCCTGGGTGTGGACGGGGAGAACGAGTTTGCGTACTACCTGGCGGCCGTGGGACCGGTAGAGTAGACCGGGCGGCGACCCGGCTTGGCGGTCGGGGAACCGAGAGGATCGGGTCCCCAACCTTTTTCCTTGCATCCGGCCGCCGAGGGGCGTAGGGTAAGCGCCACAACACAGACGGAAAGGCAGTGTCGGAAGGCGAACCCAAGCGGGAGAGGCGACCGTAGCCTCTCACCGCTTTTTTTGTTTTTTCGCACCTCGATGGACATGGTTCGGAGTTCGGGAACGCGGTTCCCGCCCTGGTCCCCATCGCAGTTGCATCCCCTGGGATCCAGGATCCCGAAACCGAAGGAGAAACACCATGGCTAGAGGCATCGTGAAGTGGTTCAACGACCAGAAGGGCTACGGCTTCGTCACCCCCGACAACGGGGGCGCCGACCTGTTCGTGCACTTCAGCGCGATCCAGGGCGAGGGGTTCAAGACCCTGACCGAGGGCCAGGCCGTCGAGTTCGACGCCGTGCCCGGCATGAAGGGGCCCCAGGCGGCCAACGTCCGGCCCGTCTAGGTCCGGTCTGACCCACGAAAAGGGCGGATCCCCCAGGGGATCCGCCCTTTTTTCCTTCCCCGGAGGCCCTCCACGCACACCCCTCTCCAAGGAGCATCCCATGGCCCGCCGATCCAAGCAGACCTTTCAGAAACGCCAGCGCGAAAAGGCCCGGCAGGAGCGCCGGCAGGAGAAAGAAGCCCGCCGTGCCGAGGCCCGGGAGCGAAAGGCCAGCCTTCCGCCCCGGGACGATACCGAGGGAGACCCCGACATCGCCGGCATCGTCCCCGGCCCCCAGCCCCTTCCGCCGCAGTTCTGGGACGAGGAGTGACAAAGGTCCACGGTCGCCGGTCTGCGGTCTACCGTCCTCGGTCCCCGGTCCGGGGCGCCCCCCGTTTTCACACCTGGTCGGCCACCCCCATGGGGCCGGGCAGGAACACCTCGGGGGGCATGGGCTTGAGATCGGGGCTCACGAGCGGGCGAAACGCCATGCGGCCCAGCACGTCCCGCTCCAGGTCCACCCCCGGCGCGATCTCCACCACCTCGATCCCCGCGGGCAGCAACCGGAACACGGCGCGCTCCGTGATGTAGAGAACCTCCTGACCGAGATCCCTGGCGTACGCCCCGCTGAAGGTCACCTGCTCCACCCGTTCCATGAACTTCGGGTGCTCGCCGTCCCGCAGGATCTCGAGGCGGCCGTCCGAGACCCGGGCCTCGAACCCGCCCGCCGTGAAGGTGCCCAGAAAATAGAGCTTTTTCGCGGTCTGGGTGATGTTGATGAACCCCCCGCACCCGGCGAACCGGGGCCCGAACCGGGAGACGTTGACGTTGCCCTCCCGGTCGGCCTGGGCCATGCCTAAGAACGCCTGGTCGAGGCCGCCGCCGTCGTAAAAGTCGAACTGGCTCGGCTGCTCGTAGATGCACTCAGGGTTCGTGGCCACCCCGAAATTGAGTCCGCCGGCCGGGATTCCGCCGGTCATGCCGGACTCCACCGACAGGGTGAACCGATCGAACACCCCCTCCTCGGCCGCGCACAGGGCCACCCCCTCG
Organism: Deferrisoma sp.; assembly: GCF_054681715.1. Taxonomy (NCBI): domain Bacteria; kingdom Pseudomonadati; phylum Thermodesulfobacteriota; class Deferrisomatia; order Deferrisomatales; family Deferrisomataceae; genus Deferrisoma; species Deferrisoma sp. The sequence goes on along the minus strand of NZ_BAAHFQ010000004.1, from coordinate 32,046 downwards.
GGCATGCCGATCCCGAGGTTCACCACCGCCCCCTCCTGGACCTCCAGCAACGCCCGCCGGGCGATCACCTTACGCACGTCGAGCGGCATCGGCTCCAGGTGCTCCACCGGGATCTTGGTCTCCCCCGAAAAGCTCGGGTCGTAGGCCTTGGCGAAGGTCTGCATGTGGTGCTCGGGCGGGGCCACCACCACGTAGTCCACGAAGATCCCCGGCACCCGCACGTCCTTGGGCCGGAGCGTCTCGTTCTTGACGATCCGCTCCACCTGGGCGATCACGATGCCGCCCGAGTTCCGCACGGCCTGGGCGATGGCCAGGTTCTCGAGCAGGGCCGCCTCCTTCTCGTAGGAGAGGTTCCCCCTGAGGTCCGCCGAGGTGGCCCGGATGAACCCCACGTGGATCGGGAACGCCTTGTACCACAGCCACTCCCGCCCGCCGATCTCCACCACCTCCACCAGGTCCTCGGTGGTCCGGGCGTTCACCTTCCCCCCTTCGATCCGGGGATCCACGAAGGTTCGGAGCCCGATGTGGGTGATGGTGCCGGGCTTACCCGCCGCGATGTCCCGAAACAGGTGGGAGATGACCCCCTGGGGCAGGTTGTAGGCCTCGATCCGGTTCTCCAGGGCCATCCGGCCGAGCTTGGGCGCGAGGCCCCAGTGGCCCCCCACGACCCGCCTGACCAGCCCCTCGTGGGCCACGTGGTTCATGCCCCGGTCGCGGCCGTCCCCCTGCCCTGCGGCGTACACGAACGTGAGATCCCGGGGCTCCCCGGTGGCGAGGAACCGCTCCTCCAGGGCCACGGCAAGCCCCTCGGCAAACCCGGTCCCCACGAACCCCCCGCTCGCCACCGTGGCCCCGGAGGGGATGAGCCGAACCGCCTCCTGGGCGGTCACGATCTTGGCGCACATTGGTCTTGCCTCCCTCGGCATCAAACCGGGATCAGCCGTAGGCCGCGGCCGGGAGCCAGGTCACAAGCCATGGGAACAACGCCACGAGAACGAGTCCCACGAGCTGGAGCACGATGAACGGGATCACGCCCTTGTAGATCTCGACGAGCCGCACGTCGGGGGGGACAACCCCCTTCAGGTAGAACAGCGCGAATCCCACCGGCGGCGTCAAAAAGCTGGTCTGGAGCGCCACCGCCACCAGCAGCACGAACCACACCAACTCCGGGTTCTCCACCTGCCCGTATCCCGGAATCTCGAGCCCCAACTGGCCCACCACCGGCGCCACCAGCGGGAGCACGATCAGGGTGATCTCGATCCAGTCCAGGAAGAATCCGAGGAGGAACACCACGCCCAGGATGAACGCGATGATCCCGTAGGGACCGAACGGCAGCCCCGTGAGCACCTGCTCGATCACCTCGTCCCCCCCCAGGCCCCGCAGCACCAGGGCGAAACAGGTGGCCCCCAGGAAGATCGCGAAGATATAGGCCGTGGTGTTGTACGTGCCCCTGAGCACCTCCTTGAACACCTGGAAATCGAGCTTGCGGTTTCCAGCCGCCAGCAGGGTCGCCCCCAACGCCCCCACCCCGCTCGCCTCAGTCGGCGTTGCGATGCCGGCGAAAATGGACCCCAGCACCGCCAGGATCAGCCCGGCTGCGGGAAGCACCGTGCGCACCACCGCCCACACCTCCCGCAGTCCCACCCCCTGCTCGGCCCCTTGCGGCAGCGGCGCCGCCCGGGGCCGGAGCCAGCAGTACACCAGGATGTAGCCGATGTAGAGGCAGCCCAGGATGAGGCCGGGGAGCACCGCCCCCATGAACAGGTCTCCCACCGACAGCCCCAACTGGTCGGCCATGATCACCAGCATGATCGACGGCGGGATCAGGATCCCCAGGGTCCCCGAGGCCGCGATCGTGCCCAGGGCCAGGGGGTTTTCGTACCCCTGGTGGCGCATGGCCGGGTAGCTCAGCAGCCCCAGGAGCACCACCGAGGCCCCAATGATCCCCGTGGAGGCCGCCAGGATGATCCCGATCGCGGTCACGGTGATCGCAAGGCCCCCCCGAACCCGGCCGAACAGCCGCTGCATGGACTCCATCATCCGCTCGGCGATCCCCGAGCGGTCGAGCATCAGCCCCATGAAGATGAACATGGGCAGGGCCACCAGCACCCAGTTGTCCATGTACTTGTAGATCCGGTTCACCACCATGCCGAGCGTCATGTAATCGAGCCCGGTCCACGCGTCGAAGTAGGTGTCCGCGATCCAGCCCACCCCCGCGAACAACACCCCCGTGCCCCCCAGCACGAAGGCGATCGGAAACCCCGTGAACAGCCCTGCGATGAACGTGGCGAACATCGCCACGACCAAGATGTCGTTGGTCAGCATCGGCTCGCGCCCCTGGCTCGGTTGGTCGGCCCTCGCATGTCGCTCTTCGGCCGTGTCGTCGCGCTCGTCGGCCCGCCGGGGAACCTCATCGCCCCCGGCCCGAGGCCAGAAACACCACGTGGCGCACCAGCCGCGTCACCGCCGCCAGCATCATCAGCGCCACGCTCACCGGGATCACCCCCTTGATGAGCCACCGCCACGGGAGCCCGGCCGGCGCCTGGGAGGCCTCGCCCACCCGCCACGAGTCCGCCACGAACGGCAGGCTGTGGTCGAACACCACCCACAGGAACGGCAGCAGGAACACCAGCGTCCCGAACACCTCCCATTTGGCCTTCGTCCGAGGCGAAAACCGCATGTGGAAGATGTCCACCCGGATGTGGCTGTCCTCCACCATGGCGTAGCTGATGCCGAACATGATGCCCACGGCGTAGAGGTGCCATTCCAGCTCCTCCAGCGCCACCAACCCATGGCCGAACCCGTAGCGCAGCACCACCTGCACGATGATCACCGCCACCAAGACCGCATTCGCCCACATGATCACGTGGCCCAGGCGCCGGATCCCGTTGTCGATCGCCTCGCACCAACCGATCCGCGGCAGTTCCCCGTTCCCGCTCACCGTCGTCTCCTCTGCTCCGTCCCTCAAAAGGGGGCGGGTCCCCCGGGACCCGCCCCCTTTCCTTGGAATCCGGCGCCTACTTGACCTCCACCTCTTCAGGCTTCGGCCGCGGCAGGAACGCGTAGGCCTGCCACACCTTGTAGTTCGTCCGGAACGCCTTCATGTCTTCCCATACCTTCTTGAAGAACTCATCCTTGGCCGCCTCTTCCTCCGCCACCTCGTCCCAGGCCTTCCGGAACGCCTGGAGCATCTCGTCCTTCCAGTAATGCAGCTTCACCCCGTGTTTCTCGACGTTCTCCTTCATGGCGTCGAACTGGATGGCCTCGCCGTAAGCATAGGAGTCGGCCACGCTCGCCTTGGATAGAATCTCCAGCACCATCTTCTGGTGGTCGCTCAAACCGTTCCACACGTCCTTGTTGATCAGGAGCTCAAACACCGTGGCCTGCTGGTGCCAGCCCGGGAAGTAGTTGTGCTTGGCAATCTTGTAAAATCCCAGCCGCTTGTCGATGGCCGGCATCGAAAACTCGGTGGCGTCGATCGCCCCCTTCTCCAGCGCCGGGAAGATCTCGCCGCCCGGGATCACGCTCACCGAGGCCCCCAGCTTCTCCATCACCTTGCCCCCCAGGCCGTAGAACCGGATCCGGAGCCCCTTGAGGTCCTCCGGGCTTTGGATCTCCTTCTTGAACCACCCCGAGGTCTCGGGCGCGATGATCCCGCACACGAGCACCTTCACGTTGTACCCGGCCTGGTCATACATCTCCTGGTAGAGCTTCATGCCGTTGCCGTAATAGAGCCAGGCCAGGTACTCCCCGGCCTCGGGGCCGAAGGGCACCGCGCTAAAAAGCGCGGCCGCCGGCATCTTGCCCTGCCAGTAGCCGGCCGTGGTGTAACCGGCGTTCACCTTGCCCGTGCTCACCGCGTCCAGGATCTCGAACGGGGCGACAAGCTTCCCCGGCTCGTAGACCTTCATCCGCATCGACCCCCCGCTCAGGGGTTCGATCCGGTCGGCCATCCACTGGATCGTCGACCCCAGCCCGGGCAGCGCCGTTGAAAACGCGATCGGCACCTTGAGCAGCACCTTCTTCTCCTTCGCCCAGCCGGGGGAAACCACAAGAGCCGCCATCGCCACCGTCACCGCCACCAGCCTCAGTCCCCTTCGCATGTCCTGCCTCCTTTCGGTTGGGGAAACGAAACGGCGAAGGGCAAGTGCACGGACCGTGCCGCCGAGGCGAGCGCCGTTTTTCGGGGGTTCTCGCGGGGGCGTTTCCGGATATCCGGAATCCAAGCGGGGTCGTATCGGGGGTTTTCGCTGAGGCGGCGGCTACTGCGGGGGTTTCCGGAAATCCGGATGGTTTCCGGTTTTCCGGAAACCGGGCGGTGGGGTCAGGAGTTCAAGAGTCCGTGCTTGGCCGCCTTTTCGTAAAAGGCGGACTTCCCGATGCCGAGGAGCCGGGCCGCCTCCACGGCCCGCCCGTTGGCCACACGAAGGGCCGCGCGCAGGTGCTCGGCCTCCACCTCGGCCAGCACCTGTCGCAGGGGGGCCAGGGCGAATCCCGGCCCGGCCGGGCGCCGGACGTGATGGGGCAGGTGGGCCGGGAGGATCTCGTCGCCGTCGCAGAGGTTCAGGGCTCTTTCCAGGACGTTTTCGAGCTCCCGCACGTTTCCCGGCCAGGCGTACGCGAGCAGGGTCGCCAGGGCCTCGGCCGAGAGCCTGCGGGGCCGGACCCCGAGCGTCTTCGACAGGCGGCAGAGGAGCCGCTCGGCCAGGAGCGGGATGTCCTCCTTGCGGTCGCGCAGGGGCGGCGCCTCGATCAGCACCACATTGAGACGGTACAGGAGGTCTTGCCGGAACGCCCCCTCGGCGGCCAACTGCCGCAGATCCCGGTTGGTGGCCGCGATGATCCGCAGGTCCACCTCCACCGGCCCGCCCCCGCCCAGGGGCTCGATCTCCCGCTCCTGAATCACCCGGAGGAGCTTCGCCTGGGTGGGCAGGGGCAGCTCGGCCACCTCGTCCAGGAACACGGTGCCGCCCTGAGCGAGCTCGAACCGGCCCACCTGCCCCCCCTTGCGGGCCCCCGTGAACGCGCCCTCCCGGTAGCCGAAGAGCTCCGCCTCGAGCAGGTTTTCCGGGATGGCCGCGCAGTTCACCTTGACGAAGGGCTTGTCGGCCCGGGGGCTCAGGTTGTGGAGGGCGTGGGCCACGAGCTCCTTGCCCGTGCCGCTCTCGCCCTGGATGAGCACGGTGGAATGGGTCCGGGCGACCCGTCGCACCATGTCTTTGAGCTCGCGGATCACGGGGCTTTCCCCGACCAGGTTCTCCAGGCTGTACCGGGTGCCGTTCTGACGGCGAAGCTCCTCGCGGTAGTAGCTGAGCTCGGTTCGGAGCCGGCGGGTCTCCTCGAACAGGGCGTCGAGCTCCGACACGTCCCGGAACAGCACCTTCCCCACCGCCCCCACGATCCGGTCGCCCTCCCGGATCGGGATCCGGTCACAGACCATGTCGTGGCCCTTGATCCGCTGGACCTGCCGGATCTCGGGTTCGCCCGTGCGGAGCACGATGTGCATCCGGGTGTTCTCGATGGCCTCCGTGACCGGCCGGCCCACCATGTCGGCCGGGTCCACCCCCAGGAACTCCCCGTAGGCGCGGTTGAACATGGTGATGACGCCCCGCTCGTCCACCACGACGACCCCCTCGTAGGCGGTGTCGAGCACGGCCTCCAGGGTCCTCTTCCACCGGTTCGCCTCGTCGCGCTCGGCCCGGGCCGACTCGAGATCGGTCACGTCCTGGAGCACGGCAACGGCCCCGGCCAGCCGGCCGTTTCGGAAGATCGGGGTGCGGTTGCTCAGGTAGACGTGCCCCCGGAGCTCGATCCGCTGCCCGATCCGGGGCTCGCGGGTGCGGAGCACCTCGGGCAATCCGGTGTGGGGCACCACCTCCTGGATCGGCCGGCCGATGAGGTCTTCGCGCTCCACCCCGAGCACCCGGCCCAGCGCCTTGTTCGCCGCCACCACCCGGCCCTCGGCATCGACCACCACGATCGCGTTGTGGGCGGCGTCGAGGGCGACCCGGAGCTTCGCCATCCGGGCACACAGGGCCTTGAACGCGGCCTCCAGCAGCCGGTCCCGCGGGATCCAGCCCACCACCTCGTTTCGGCGCATCCCCACCACGGCGTGGTCGGCCGCGCCGGGCTCCAGAAGTGGCAGGGATTGCCCGTCCGGCACGGCGCGGGCCGGTTCCGCGACGCCCAGCACCGGGTCGTTCCCCCGGCCGGCGTCGAGCGCCCGGGCGATGGCGGGGCCCGAGGCCACGGCGAGCACCCCCCCGTGCCCCCGGACCACCACGGCCGCGTCGCGGCCCACCGGCGGAAGCCCGGCCACGGGGGCCTCGGGCTCCACCACCGCGGCCACGGGCTGCCAAAGGTCCTGGAGCGGGAGCTTCATGGGGCACCTACCGTGGGGCGCGTCTCAAGAGCAGGGCGGGGGGGCAATCGGACAGGGGGGCGGGACGCCCCGGGTCAGGTACACCCGGGGAAAGGAGAAAGGGGTGGGGCACGGCGATCCGGCACTCCTCATCGGCAACCGGCGCAGGACGAGGCCTTGCACCCCGCGCACGAGCTCCCGCCCCCGCCTCCCCCGCCTCCGATGGCGAAAGCGGAGAGCTTGCGACGGGCGTCCGCCGCACCGCACCGGGGACAGGGCGGAACCTCCCCTGGCCGTGCCAGGGCCTCGAAGGCGTGGCCGCAGGCCTCGCACACGAAGTCGTAAAGCGGCATCGCGCCCTCACCTCTTTCGTTCGTAGGTTCCCACGAGCTGGGCCTCGGCGAGCACCTTGCCCTCCATGGCCTTCAAGAGCTGGGCCTTGGTGGGGGTGCCCAGGTCGGGCAGGCGCTCCGACAGGGCGTAGAGCTTGTGGAAGTACCGGTGCCGGCCGATGGGCGGGCAGGGCCCGCCGTAGCCCGTTCGCTTCCAGTCGTTGAGCCCCTGGCCCGTGCCGGCCGGTAGGTGCTCGGGGCGGACGCCCTCGGGAAGCCCCCGGGAGTCGGGGGGCAGGTTGTAGAGCACCCAGTGGACCCAGGTCATTTTGGGCGCCCGGGGATCCGGCGCGTCGGGGTCGTCCACGATGAGCACGAGGCTTTTCGCGCCCTTGGGCACCCCCGACCACTCCAGGGGCGGGGAGACGTCCGCACCGTCGCAGGTGTATTTGCTGGGAATCTCGCCGTTGTGCGCAAATGCGGAGGACCGGATCTCCATCGCCATGGCCTCACCTCCTCGCACCGGGCCGATCCCGACGAGCACCCCCACCACCGCCCAGACCCATCGAAGCCGGCCCATCCGTTCCACCTCCCGTCGGGAGCGTTGGCGAATCACCGGCTCCCCAGTCTGCCACGGGAACCGCGGCTCGCAACCCCCGGCCCCGGCGGCCTATCCCGCCCGCGGCCGCAGCCCCAGGTGGGCCGCGATGGCCTCGGCGCTGGCCTCGAGGGAGACCGGCCGGTTCACGAGTTCCTCCCGGGGCTCGATGCCGTACTCCGGGTCCAGGGTGCCGGCGAAGTAGGCCTCCTGGAACCCCGCGAACTTGAGCTGGTGGCTCGTGGAGTCGCACACGAACCGACCGTGGGCCGGCACCACCCCCTCGGCCAGGGCTTTCCGGAGCCCGGCCACGGCCTCCCCCCCCTGGGTGCACACCACGTGGCCGTGGCGGTTCACGTGGAGCATGGTGTCCAGGATCTCCTGCTCGGTCACGCTCACGCAGGCGAACCGGTCGCCGTAGTGCTCCTCCACGAGCTGGCGCACCTTGGGGAACGACACGGGGTTCCCGATCATGGCCGCCTGGGCCACGCTGGGCCGCACCGTCACCGGCTCGTAGTGCCCGCTCGCCTTCCACCGGGCCACGGGGTTCGCGTGCTCGCTCTGGACGCCCAGGATCCGGGGGAGCCCGTCGGTCACGCCGAGCTGCCACAGATCGAGGAACCCCTCGAGGATCGCCGTGACGTTCCCGGCGTTCCCGATGGGCACCGCCACGGTGGCGTGCTCCACCCGCCAGCCGAGCTGCTGGGCCACCTCGAAGGCGAACGACTTCTGGCCGTTGATCCGCACCGGGTTCTTGGAGTTCAGAAGAAACACCTCGTACCGGGCCGCGAGATCCTCCACCAGCCGCATGCAGTCGTCGAACACCCCCGGCACCTCGAGCACCCGGGCGCCGCTGCCCAGGGGCTGGGAGAGCTGCTGGGGGGTCACCCGGCCCTTGGGCAGGAGCACCGCCGAGCGCACCGCGCCCTTCGGGAGGTACGAGAGGTAGAGCGCCGCCGCGGCCGAGGTGTCGCCCGTGGAGGCGCAGATCCCGAGCACGGTGCCCGGCCGCTGGGTCCGCAGGTAGTGGTTGAGGAAGCTGATGGCGCTGGCCATGCCCCGGTCCTTGAACGAGGCCGAGGGGTTTTGCCCGTCGTTCTTGACGAAGAACTCGGCGCCCACCCACTCGCTCAGCTCGGCGTTGGCCCGCACCAGCGGGGTGTGGCCCTCGCCCAGGTACACGATGTCTTCCAGGGGCAGGTGGGGGAGCACCAGCTCGTGGAAGCAAAAAATGCCCTGGAGGGCCTCCACCCGGGTGGCCCGGCGCAGATCGAACACCCGGCGCCACTCCTCGCCGCTTCGCTCCCGCAGGGCCGCGAAGTTCTCGTCGCGCACCCGCAGCAGCCCCCCACAGGACGGGCAGGTGTAAAGGAGCCGGTCGAGGGGGGTCGTTTCGCCGCACCGGATGCACGCGTAAACCATGCGCGGCCGGTGGCGGGGCAGGACGTCGATACCGGTCAGTTCCTTGAGTTCCTCGGGAGACACGGGAGCACCTCGTGGCAGAAGGGTCGCGGTTCTTCGCCGGGATGGCGGGCGGACCGCCCGTTTCGGGCCAGCGGCCGGGGCGACCGCGGGGCCTCCGCTGCGTGCCGCCCCGGTGTCCGGTTCCCGGCGTGGCGTCATTCAACGGGGAAACCGGGCCCCGGGTCAAGGGACGGTTGCCCCGCCCGGCGCCTTGCAGTACTAGTGTACCCACGGTCCCCACCGGGGCCGCCGTTTCCACACGGACCTGTGGATAACCTGTGGACGGCGGTGTGGATACCGGGAAAATCCCCAGGGGTCATGGGGAGGCTTGCCAAGGTGCACTTTTTTTGTGCAACAAAGAACGTCTTTCATTTCAAATAGTTACAGAAAAGTGCCGGCATCGCTGAGGGTTTCGGCCGAAGCCCGACCGGGCCGGCCGTCTTATCCACACGCCCCGAAGGCAAAGGAGGAGAAGTCATGGTCGAGGTTACCTACCACGGACACGCCTGTTTCCTGCTGGACGACGGCTCCCACAAGGTGCTCATCGACCCGTTCCTCACCGGGAACCCCAACGCCCGGGTCGGCCCCGAGGCGTTCCCCGCGCTCGACGCCATCCTCGTCACCCACGGCCACGCCGACCACCTGGGCGACGCGATCGAGATCTCCAAACGCACCGGGGCGCCGGTGGTGGCCCCCTTCGAGCTCGCCATGTTCTGCCAGCGTCGCGGTGCCGCCGTGCATCCCATGCACATCGGGGGAAGCCACGGGTTCGAGTTCGGCCGGGTCAAGCTCACCATCGCCCACCACGGCTCGGCCTTCGTGGACAAGGGAACCGAGTACACCGGGAACCCCTGCGGGTTCCTCGTGGAGATGGGCGGCCTCACCGTGTACCACGCCGGGGACACCGGGCTCTTCTATGACATGAAGCTCATCGGCGAGATGCACCGCATCGACGTGGCGCTCCTGCCCATCGGCGACAACTTCACCATGGGACCCGAAGACGCCGCCAAGGCGGTGGAACTCCTGCGGCCCCGCTACGTCGTGCCCATGCACTACGGCACCTTCGACGTCCTCGTGCAGGACCCGCGGGAGTTCGCCGACAAGGCGGCCGGCGCCGGGGCCGAGGTGGTGGTCATCGGGTTCGGCCAGAGCCACTGGTTCGAGTAGGCCGGCGTTGTCTCGGCGGGGGGGCTGAAGTATGCTTCCGTGGGCTCCGCCGAACCCCACCCGTCGCCGCCGAAACGAGGGAGGCTTCCACGGTGAAGTTCCAGCTCGAACCCGAAGCGGCCGCCGCCCTGGAGACGGCGGCCATCGTGCGCGATCTGGACCGCACGGGAATGCCCCACTTTCTGGTGCGGGTGCCCGACCTCCAGAAGGCTGCCGAGGCCGACATGGGGATCGAGATCAACCGGGAAGAGGACGGCTGTGTGGCCCTCTCGATCCTCCTCTACGACATCCCCACCGAGCCCGTGAGCTACGACCTCCGGCTCTATCCGGACCAGCCCGACGATCTGCGGTTCCTGTGGGCGTTCCTCGAGACGAAACAGTTCCGGGTGTATCCGTGCCAGCCCGGGGGAACCGGATGGGCGGTGGGGGAGCCCCAGACCTTTCGGATTCCTCCCAGCGTGGTACTCCGGCTCAAACACTACTCCCTGAGCTGGCCCCAGCCCGAGGGGCCGCCCCAGGCCACGGAACCTCCCCCAACCCAGGAACCGGAGCCCAGGCCCCCGGTGGCCCGGGGGCCCGACCCCCGCGACACGGTGATCCGAAAGCTCAAGGAGCAGGTCCAGGCGCTCCGCGAGCAGATCCAGGAGAGGGACAAGCGGATCATCGAGCTCGAGGACGAGCTCCACGAGCTCAAAAGCCGGGGCCGAACCTACAAGCTGACCGGGGAGAAGAAACCCTGGTGGAAACCGTTCTCGTGAGGAAATCCGCTTGAGTCCGGCGCGGGATCGTGGTAGAAAGGCGGGCCTTTGCTGCCGCCAGGCGGCGCCCAAGTGAACACGGCCGGGAGGCCCCGGGCCTTCCGTGGCACGAAACCGCGTAGGAGGACGAAACCATGGCCAGACGGTGTGAGATCTGCGGCAAGGGCCCTGCCCGGGGCAACAACGTGAGCCACGCGAACAACCGCACGAAGAAGATCCTGCTGCCGAACATCCAGGTGGTGCGGGCGCGGGTGAACGGCGCGACCAAGCGGGTCAAGGTCTGCACCCGGTGCCTGCGCTCGAACCGGGTGGAGAAGGCGGTCTCGTAAGACCCGCCCCCCCCCAAGCGTGCAACGGGCCGGAAGGAGCTTCCTTCCGGCCCGTGTTTTTTCACGGCGGTCGGCGGTCTTCGGTCCGGCGGTCCAGGCCGCAGTCACCTACCGGAGCTCCCCTCCGTGCTCTCCGTGCCCTCCGTGGTTGGAAAGCCCCCCCTACCCCATCAGGAGGAGCTTCACGGCGAACACCAGCACCGCCGTGGTGACCACCGCCTTGACCCACCGGTGCCCCTTGAGCACCGTGAACCGCACCCCCACCTGGCTGCCGGCCACGGTGCCGACGGCCAGCGCCAGGCCCAGGTCCCACACCACCTTGCCCTGCCAGGCGAAAAGCCCGAGGGAGAGCGCGGTGTAGATGAGCACGCTCAACACCTTCACCGCGTTCCCGCGCACCAGGTCGAGGCCCGCCAGGGTGGTCGTCGCGAGGATGAGGAACCCGACGCCGGCCTGCACGAACCCCCCGTAGATCCCCACGAAGAAAAACCCGATGGCCAGCGCCGCCACGTTGGGCCGCTGGCCCGGTTCCAGGAACGCCTGCTTCTTCTTGAAGGGGTCCCACAGGGTCCACAGGGTCACGGCGATCATGAGGAACGCGAGCACCCGCCGGAACGCCGCGTCGCCGATGGCTACGGCGGCCCAGGTGCCGAGCCCCGCCCCGAAGGTCGCCGGCACCGCGGCCCACACCACGTAGCGCCAGTCCACCACCCCGTGGCGGTGGAACCCCCACACGGCGGCCACGTTTTGGCAGAAGATGCCCACCCGGTTCGTGCCGTTCGCGACCGTGGCCGGCAGCCCCAGAAAGATGAGGAGCGGCAGGGTCAGAAACGACCCGCCGCCCGCGATCACGTTGAGGGTCCCGGCCACGAGGCCCACGCCGAACAACAAGAGGTAGTCGGTCACGTCTTCGCCTCCCTGCGCCTACAGGTCGTCGAGGGCCTTCACCATCTCCACGATTTCCGCCGCCCGGCGCCCCTTGGGCGTCAAGGCGTACTCCACGTGGCTCGGCTTCTCGGAGACGACCGTCTTCTCCACGAAGCCGAAGTCCACGAGCCGGGCAAGCCGCTCATAGAGAACCTTCCAGGAGATCCCAGGCAGGCCCCGAAACAGCTCGGCGGGCCGCTTCGGTGCCTCGGCCAGGAGGGCCAGGATCCGCAGGGTCCACTTGCACTTGAGCACGGTTTCGAAGGCCTCGATCGCTCCCACCGGGCCGCTCTCCCGCAGAAAGATTTTTCGTGTCTTACCAAAAAGTTACGGGTGTACAGCCCCCGCCCCCGCCGCTACGCTGGAGGCAACGAACCCTTTCGCCCCACGAAACGAGGAGGAAAGAGTCATGGAGAAGAAAACGGTGCAGGCGGAGATCGCGGAGGCGTTCGGCCGAACCTTCGTGAAGGGAAACATCCCCGAGATTCATCCGGTGCGGTGCCTAGGATGCAATCACTGCGTCGCGCTGTGCAAGAAACTTGGTCCCAACGTGCTGGAGATTCGGGACGGGGTGGCGGTTGTGGCGCGCCCGGAGAACTGCATCGGCGACGGGGCCTGCATGATGGCCTGCCCCACCAAAGCCATCTTCCTGATGAGCCGGTACGACCCGGCGAACCCGCCGGGCGCCGTGTGACAGGCCCCCACGCGAACGGCCCGCCCAACGGGGGCCGTTCGCGTGCAACGACCGAACGAACCGGCGGGCTGCACGGGTCCCCGCACCACCGCGCAGCGAGGCACAACACCCTAGATGCGTGGGGCGGGGAGCCCGGCTGGCCGATGCCGAGACGCCGTGGTACGTTTGGTCGCCCCCCGGGGTGGCGACCGACGAAGGAAAACGGGGGAGGATATCCCCCCCGGCCCCCCACAAGCGGCGGCAGGTACGTTTCGTCCGGACCGGGGGAAACCGGCGGCTTCCATCCGGGCAACCGTTTGCCGACAGGAGACGCCCCATGCCCACGTCGAAAGAGATTTCGGTCGAGAGGAAGGCGGACCTGGAGGAACGCTCGGGTGTGGAGCTCGCCGGGCTCTACGCCTCATGGGACGGGGATGAACTAACCACCGTCAACGGAGAGATCCGCCTACGGCCGGGGGCGGAACCCGAGCACGACCTTCAGATCGTCGCCGCCGCCTACGACGCCCAGGGCCGGGTGATCGGCCGGGGCGAATGCCTCGTGCTCAAGGGGGAGTTCCTGGGGTTCGACGTGTTCTCGATGCCGGTCTTCCACCCACCCCAACCTCCGGCCAAGGTCCTGGTGTTCGTCGGCCCCCGGGTGTGAGATTTCGAGCACCGACGAGCACAAAAAACCGGGGCCCCGGACCTACGCCGGGGCCCCGCTCCTCCCTCGGCGCCCCCAAGGCGGAGCGCCCTTCCCCTTCCCGAAAGAGCCCGGAGTGGATCAGGCCGTGCCGGTCGAGGCGCCGGGCCGGACCTCCGGGACCACGGCCGGGGCGGCCTCTTCCTCGACGGCGCGCTCGATCTGGTAGCGCTTGCCCTCCCGCAGGGTCAGGGCGAGGCCGACCCCGGCGATCAACAGGGTTCCGGCCGCCAGGAACGAAAGATTGTAGCTGCCGGTCGAGGCCTTGAGCATCTGGCTCAACCGGCCCATCACGAACCCGCCCACGCCCCAGGCCGTGAACAGGATGCCGTAGTTGGTGCCGAAGTGCTTGAGCCCCCAGAAGTCCTTCGCAAACAAGGGAAAGAGCGACAGGTTCGTGCCGTAGTTGAACCCGATGAAGGTCGCCAGCGCCACCAGGAGCACCGCGCTTTGGGTCGCGCCGCCCACCACCGGAACGGCCGCGAACATGAGGGCCGCCTGGAAGAGGAACATGCCGATCAGGGTCTTGGTGCGGCCGATACGGTCCGAGAGCACCCCGGCCACGATCCGGCCGGCCGCGTTCCCCACCGCCAGGAGCGCCACGGCCACGAACGCGAGCTCGCCCAGGCTCGCCTTGGCCATGCCGGCCACGCTGCCGATCACCATGAGCCCGGCGCCCGAGCCGATGAGGTACAGGGTCCACAGGATGTAGAACGTGGGCGTGCGAAGCATCTCGCCGGGCCGAAAGTCGCCGCGGGAACGCACCGACGGGGCCTGCTTTCGCTTCTCGTCGGTGCGGCGGGCGGCCTCGCCGAAGAGGTACCCGGCCGGCGGGTTCACCAGGAGGAGCGACAGGGCGCTCACGACCACGGCGAAGGCTACCCCGAAGAAGAGCATCGCCTTCTGGAGCCCCCAGGCCCCCAGGAGATACTGGGCCAGGGGCGCGATGTACACCGAGGCCAGCCCGAACCCGCTCACCACGATCCCGGCCACGAGCCCGGTGCGGGACGGGGGGAACCATTTGAGGGCCGGGGGCGTCGCCGCGGAGTACCCGAACCCGATCCCGACCCCGGCCAGCACGCCGAATCCCAGGATCCAGGCCCAGTAGTTGGTCGTCTGGGAGATCCAGACGAACCCGGCCCCCACCATGAGCCCGCCGAGGAGCGCCGTGAGCCGGGGCCCGAACCGGTCCTGCACCCGGCCGGCCACGATCATGGCGAACGCGAACACGAGACAGCACACGGCGTAGGGGTCGTTGATCGAGGCCAGATCCCACCGGAACGGCCCACCCGACTCCACCGAGGCCCGGATCGCCCCCTTGAAGATGCTCCAGGTGTAGAGGATGCCCAGGGCCAGGTTGATCCCCGTCCCGGCGGCCACCACGGCCCACCCGCGGTTCTTCGTCGTCGCTGCCATCGTCCTTCCTCCCTTCGGTTTGGGTTCCTTCGGTTCCACCGGAACCGGCCCCCTGCGGCCGGCCAGATCCTCCACCAACTCGTCCACGGCGGCCGACAGCCTCACGGCCTCGTCGTGGATGATCCGGACGAACTCCTCGCGCCGGACCGGATCGTCGGGATACCGGAGCAGGATCTCGGAGAACGCCCGGATGCTCGTAAGCGGGGTCCGGAGCCGGTGCTCCACCGCGGCCACCTCGGCGCCCATGGTCCGCTCCTCCTCGGCCCGCCGCTCGGCTTCCTGCCGGGCGCGGAGCACCTCGTACCGGGGACACCCCTCGTACCGGTTGAGGCAGTGGCGGGCGATCATCCCGGCCTCGTGGGGCGAGATGGGCCAGGAGCCCACCTCGCACGGACCGCGCCTCGACCGGCTGTAAAAGGGGCAGACGTCCACCATGGCTCCGGCACCTCCTTGGTCCGGAAGGGGTTGCCCCGGGATCTGCAAGGGGAGGGCCAAAAGGAGAAACGCTCCGCTGATTTTCGGATAACCTATTGACCTCCCGGAATTTTTTCACACACCAAGGAACACGGAAGCGACGACAAACCGGTTTTGGTTTGCACGGGCGCGAAAAGGGGGAGGCCTCCGTTCCGGCTTTGAGCCGGTCTTCATGGAGGCAAACGGCATTTTCGCGGGTCCAGCGGGGAGGAGTCGCAGTGCTGCGAGGGAGAGCGAGGGGGTTTCGCAAATTTGCGAATCAGGGGCCTTCCGCGTTGGAGGCCCCCGCATCCGCCGCGGGGGGCAGTACGACAAGAGATGAACCCCGGGTCGGGGCCCGGTGCGGGAGCGGCAGCCGTACCAGTGATCAGAATTCAGAGGACAGATGTCAGAAACCCTCTGTCTTCTGTCTTCTGACTTCTGGCACCTGACACGGTCTGCGGTCCCTTGGGCCAAGCCACGGCGCCGAGGACCCGAGAGCGGAACGTCATTGGTCCTGCGAACAGGCCGCGCCCTGCGCGGCCTACCGGAGCTTCCAGCCGCCTAGCCGCCTAGCTGCCCAGCCGCCTAGCCGCCCCGCCGCTCCACGCAGTCCTCCCGGCGGATGCCGTAGCGCTTCATCTTCCGGTACACGGTGGCCACGTTCATGCCCGAGACCCGGGCCGCCTCCTCCACGTTGCCCTCTGTGCGGCGCAGGAGCCGGCGCAGGTAGTCGATCTCGAACCGGGCCAGGGCCGCGGCGTAGGTTTCCTCGGCCGCCGCCACCCCCGCGGGGGCCCCTTCGTCGGCCTCCAGGAACTGCCGCACCACGTCGAGGCCCACCCGCTCCCGGTCCTCCACCGCGGCCGCCGCCTCCACCACGTTCTTGAGCTGGCGCACGTTCCCGGGCCAGGGGTGGTGCACCAGGGCACGCATGGCCTCGGGCGTGAACCCGCGCAGCTTCGTGCCGAACCGCCGGTTGGCCTGGGCCAGGAAGTGGTTCGCCAGGAGCGGGATGTCGGAGGTGCGCTCCCGGAGGGGCGGCAGTTCCAGGGTGATGACGTTGAGCCGGTAGAACAGGTCCTCCCGGAACCGGCCCTCGCGCACGGCCGCCCTGAGGTCGGCGTTGGTGGCCGACACGATCCGCACGTCCACCCGGGTGGGGGTGCGGTCGCCGAGCCGCAGGAACTCCTTCTCCTGGAGGAACCGCAGAAGGCTCTTCTGGACCCCCATGGGCAGGTTCCCGACCTCGTCCAGGAACAGGGTGCCGCCGTCGGCCTCCTCGAGGAGCCCGGGCCGGTCCCGGTCCGCGCCGGTGTACGCCCCCTTGCGCGACCCGAAGAGCTCCCCCTCCAGGATCGACTCGGGCAGGGCGCCGCAGTTCAGGGCCACGAACCGGGCCTCCCGCCGCGGGGAGAACCGGTGGATCGCCCGGGCCACGAGCTCCTTGCCCGTGCCCGACTCGCCCGTGACGAGGACCGGCAGATCCCGGGCCGCCACCTTCCGGGCCATTTCGAGAACCGCCCGGAGCCGCGGGCTCTCGCCCACGAGGTCCGCCGTGACCGCCCGGCCCTCGAGCTCGTCCCGCAGCTCCCGGTTCTCGGCCACCAGGGCCGTGTGCTGCCGGGCGTTTCGCACCCGGTACAGGAGCTCCTCGGGCTCGAAGGGCTTGGTGAGCATGTCGTAGGCGCCCTTCCGGAGCGCCTGGATCGAGAGGTCCACGGTGGCGTAGGCCGTGATCACGATGACCGGCACGTCGGGGTCGCGGGCCCGCACCCGCTCCAGGATCTCCAGGCCGTCGATCCCGGGCATTTTGACGTCGGTCACCACCACGTCGTAGGTGCCCGGCTCGAACCGCTCGAGGGCCTCCACCGGCCGGGTGAAGGTGTCCACCCGGTAGCCCTCGTCGGCGAGCACGGTTTCCACCATCCGGCACAGGCCCGGCTCGTCGTCGATGAAGAGAATCCTCGGCTCGCGCGCCATCACCCGTTCCCCTCGTCCAGCGGCAACCGCACCACCACCCGGGCCCCTCCTTCGTCCCGATTCTCGATCCGGATCGCGCCGCCGTGGCGCTCCACGATCTGCCGGGTGATGGGGAGCCCGAGCCCCGTGCCCCGGGGCTTGGTGGTGAAAAACGGCTCGAAAATCCGGTCGCGGATCTCCTCGGGAATGCCGGGGCCCGTGTCCTCGAACCGGATCTCCACGGCCCCCTCGCCCACCGCGGTCGAGACCGTGAGCGTGCCCTCTCCCTCCATGGCGGCCCCGGCGTTGAGCACGAGGTTGAGCGCCACCTGCCGCATCTGGTCGGGGTCCAGGCGCAGGGGCGGCACGCCGGGGCTCCACCGTCGCACCACCTCGACCCGGCCCAGTTCGATGTGGTGGGCCGCGAAATCCAGGATCTCGTCCAACAGGGCGTGGAGGTCCACCTCCTGGCGGGCCGGCCGGGGCACCCGCACGTACTGGAGGAGGTCCTGGACGATCCGGCGGCACCGCAGGCTCTCCCGCCGGATCTCCTCCACGAACCGCCGGTTGGGGTCCTCGGGGGGAAGCTTGCGCTCCATGTGGGAGGCGTAGCCCAGGATCACCCCCAGGGGGTTGTTGATCTCGTGGGCCACCCCCGAGGCGAGCACCCCCAGGGACGCGAGCTTCCCCTGCCGCCCGAGCTCCGCCTCGAGCTCTCGCACCCGCCGGAGCTCCCCCAGCATGCGGTTGAACGCGGCCGCGAGCTCCCCGAGCTCGTCGTTGCCGCGCACGTCGAGCCGCACGTCCGAGCGCCCCCGCTCCACCTCCCGCACCGCCCCGGTGAGCTCCCGGACCGGCCGGGTGATCCATCCCGCCACCACGAAGGTGAGCCCCACCGCGACCGCCCCCACCAGGCCCACCAGCGACACCACGGCCACGAGGATCCGGCCCTCGATCAGGTTGGCCTCGGCGTAGAACTCGTCCTCGTAGGACCCCACGGCCACGATCCAGTCCCAGGGCTCGAAATACCGGTACCGGACGATCTTCCACCGGGCCTCGGGCTCCCCCTCGTTGCGCCAGGGGTACCGGATCCAGCCCTCCTTGCGCCGGCACATCTCCCGGATGAACGCCCGGCCCTCGTGGTCCCGGGCGTCGAGGATGTTCGCCCCCTCTTGAAACGGATGAATCGTGAGCACCCCGCCGGTGGTCATGGCGTAGATGTACCCGGTGCGGCCGACCCGCTTCTCCTTGATCCGGCGCTTCAGGTCCTCGAAGGCGTTGCGCTCGAAGGCCGGGTCTTCGTAGGCCTCGTCCAGGTACGCGCCGGCCGCCACGATCCAGTCCCAGGCCGGAACGTACCGGTAGGCCACCATCTTGCGCCGCGGCGTCGCCTCCCCCCGGTCGGGGTTCCGCCAGGGGTACACGATGAAGTGGACCCGGTCCGGCTCCGCCGTGGCCCGGGCGCACATCTCCCGGATGAAGGCGCGGCCCTCCTCGTCCCGGGAGTTCGAGATGTCCTGTCCCTCCAGGGCCAGGTGCACCGTGAGCACCCCGGCGCTCGTCATGGCGTAGAGGTACCCCGTGTCGCCCACGCTCACCGCCTTCAGGGCCCGGCGGGCCTCGGCCTGGGCCGCCTCGCGGGAAACCGCCCCTTCCGTTTCCCTACGATGCTGGGCTTCCACCAGGCCGTAGGCCAGATTCAGGAGGCTTTGGAGTTCGGCCCGGAGAACCCGTTTCTTGTCCTCCCGGTACACCTCGAACTGACGGTGGTGGGCCGCGAGGAGATCGAGGGCGAACTCGGCCATGTGGTCGAGGTCGTCGCGGCTCGTGCGCGTGACCCCCTCGATCGCGAGCTCCTTGGCCAGATACCCCACCGCCGCGGCCGCCAGCGCCATGGGTCCGAGCACAAGCGGCAGCACCACGGCCAGAAGCTTCCAGCGGATCTTGACGTTTCGAAGAAAGGACCCCATCGTTGCCTCGGCATGCCCACGGGAAATCGCCGCGCAAGGCTACCGGCGGGCCGTTCACACGGTCAACCCCTGGTTGATTGCGGCCCGCCTCGGTTTCATTTCATGCCACACGCCGCCGGGCACATCGGCTCCCGGCGCGGGAGGAGAGGACGACATGGCGACCATGCGAATCCAGGACCTCATGGAACAAACAGGGGTCAAGTTCGGCACCAGCGGGGCCCGGGGCCTGGCCCAGGCCATCACCGACCGGGTGGCGTACGCCTACACCCTGGGGTTCCTCCAGCACCTCGAGGGGTTCGGCGAGTTCGGGCCCGGCACGCCGGTGGCCCTCGGGGGAGACCACCGGCCGTCCACCCCCCGGATCCTCCGGGCCGTGGCCCGGGCCGTGGCCGACCGGGGTGGCCGGGTGGTGAACGGCGGGCTCCTGCCCTCGCCCGCCCTGGCCCTCTACGGGTTCACGGAAGGCATCCCCTCGGTCATGGTGACCGGTAGCCACATCCCCGACGACCGAAACGGCATCAAGTACACCCGGCCCGGGGGCGAGATCCTGAAGCGCGACGAGGCGGCGATCCGGGAACAGGTGGTGGAGCTTCCCGACGAACTCTTCGACCCGGCGGGGAACCTCGTGGCGCCGCCCGAGATGCCGCCGGAGGACCCCACCGCCAGCCGCCGGTACGTGGAGCGCTACCTGGCCGCCTTCCCCGAGGGGTTCCTGCGGGGCAAGCGGATCGGGCTCTACGAGCACTCGGCCGTGGCCCGGGACCTCCTGGCCGAGATTCTCGGGGGCCTCGGCGCCGAGGTGGTCCGGCTGGGCCGAAGCGACCGGTTCATCCCGGTGGACACCGAGGCGATCCGGCCCGAAGACGTGGAACTCGCCCGTCGCTGGGCGGCCGAACACCGGCTCGACGCCCTCGTCTCGGCCGACGGCGACAGCGACCGGCCCCTCGTGGCCGACGAACGGGGCAAGTGGCTCCGGGGCGACGTGGTGGGCATCCTGACGGCCCGGCTTCTCGGCGCCGACGCTGTGGTTTGCCCGGTGAGCTGCAACACCGCGGTGGAACAGTGCGGGTGGTTCCGGAAGGTGGTGCGCACCCGGATCGGGTCGCCCTACGTGATCGAGGGCATGCTCGCGGCCGCGGCCGAGGGCTACCGCACCGTGGTGGGGTACGAGGCGAACGGGGGGTTCCTCACGGCCTCCCCCATCGGGCTCGGTCGGGCCGAACTCGCGCCCCTGCCCACCCGCGACGCGGCCATCGTGATCCTGGGCGTGCTCCTTCTGGCCGTGCGGGAGGGGAAAACCGTGTCGGAACTCCGCGAGGCCCTGCCCCGCCGGTACACCGCGAGCGACCGGCTCAAGGAGTTCCCCACCGAGGTGAGCCTCGCCCGGGTGCGCGAACTCGCCGAGGGCGGGCCGGCGGCCATCGAGGCCGCCTTCGGCGGCCGGTTCGGCCCGGTGGCCGCCACCGACACCACCGACGGGCTCCGGATCACCTTCGCCTCGGGGGAGATCGTGCACCTCAGGCCCTCGGGCAACGCCCCGGAGTTCCGCTGCTACACCGAGGCCGACTCCGAGGAGCGGGCCGAGGAACTCCTGCGCGAGGCTCTGGCCGTGATGGAGACCTGGCGGCCGTAGGAAAGGCGGGGAGACCCGAAGGGACAAAAGGGAGACGCGGGCCCTTGCGTCCCTTAGGTCCCTTCGGTTCCCCCCGGCCCGGGGGTTTGCACCCGGCCTCCGCCCCCCGCTACAATCGCCGCGCCAAAAGGAAAGGGGGCACCGTGGCGCGCCGAACCTGATCCACAACCGATGAACCGGCCGGCTCCCGCCCCGACGAGGGGTGCGGAGGCGGCCGGTTTTCCTTTGTCCGGCGAGGGAGGACTGGCACCCATGGACATGGAAGCCCTGAAGCGCAGATTCCTCGAGGCGCTGGCCGCCCGGGGCGGGTCGGCCGGGAACCAGGCGCTCCGGGAGGAGCTCGGGGTGGCCGACGGCACCTACACCGCGCTCGTGGACCTCCTCGTGCGCGAGGGCCGCGTCGTTCGCGGCCGGGGCCGGGGCGGCTCGGTCCGGCTCGCGGGGCCGGCCGAGGCCGCGGCACCGGCGGGCCCGGAGGAAGCCGGGGAAGCCCCCCGGCAGGCCCCGGCGCGGCCTGAGCCTCTGGCCCAACCCCGCGCGGCCCCGGCCCCCGGGCCCACGGAGCCGGGCCAGGCCCAACTCACCTGGATCACCAACTTCATCTGGGGCATCGCCGACGACGTGCTCCGCGACCTCTACGTCCGGGGCAAGTACCGCGACGTCATCCTGCCCATGACCGTGATCCGGCGGCTCGACGCCGTGCTCGAGCCCACCAAGGAGGCCGTGCTCGCGATGAAGAAGCGGCTCGACGAGGCCGGCATCGTCCACCAGGACGCCGCGCTCCGCCAGGCCGCCGGCCAAGCCTTCTACAACACCTCACCTTTCACCCTGCGCGACCTCCGGGCCCGGGCGAGCCGCCAGCAGCTCGAGGCCGACTTCCGGGCCTACCTCGACGGGTTCTCGCCCAACGTGCAGGAAATCCTCGACAACTTCGAGTTCCGAAACCAGATCCCCCGGCTCTCCAAGGCCGACGCCCTAGGGAACCTGATCGAGAAGTTCCTCGACCCGAGCATCAACCTGAGCCCCGAGCCCGTCCGGAACAGCGACGGCTCGATGCGGCTCCCGGGGCTCGACAACCACGCCATGGGCACCATCTTCGAGGAGCTCGTGCGGCGGTTCAACGAGGAGAACAACGAGGAGGCCGGCGAGCACTGGACCCCCCGCGACGCCGTCAAACTCATGGCCCGCCTCATCTTCCTGCCCGTTGCCGACCAGATCGAGTCGGGCACTTACCTCCTCTACGACGGCGCCTGCGGCACCGGCGGCATGCTCACCGTGGCCGAGGAGACCCTGCGCCAACTCGCGGCCGAGCGCGGCAAGCAGGTGGTCACCCACCTCTACGGCCAGGAGATCAACGCCGAAACCTACGCCATCTGCAAGGCTGACATGCTGCTCAAGGGCGAGGGCGAGGAGGCCGACCACATCGTGGGCGGGCCCGAGCACTCCACCCTCTCGAACGACGCCTTCCCCTCCATGGAGTTCGACTTCATGCTGTCGAACCCGCCCTACGGCAAGAGCTGGAAGGCCGACCTCGAACGCCTGGGCGGCAAGTCCGGCATCCGCGATCCGCGGTTTGTGGTGCAGCACCGGGGCGAGGAGCTTTCGCTCGTCACCCGCACGAGCGACGGCCAGATGCTCTTTCTCGTGAACATGCTCTCCAAGATGAAACACGGCACCCCCCTCGGGAGCCGCATCGCCGAGGTCCACAACGGCTCGTCGCTCTTCACCGGCGACGCCGGCCAGGGCGAGTCGAACATCCGCCGCTGGATCATCGAGAACGACTGGCTCGAGGCCATCGTGGCCCTGCCCCTGAACATGTTCTACAACACGGGCATCGCCACCTACGTCTGGGTGCTCACCAACCGAAAGCCCGCCCACCGCCGGGGCCGGGTGCAGCTCATCGACGCCACCGGCTGGTACACCCCCCTCCGGAAGAACCTGGGCAAGAAGAACTGCGAACTCTCCGAGGCCGACATCGAGCGGATCTGCGAGGTGTTCCTGCGGTTCGAGGAGACCGAGCAGTCGAAGATCTTCCCCAACGCCGCCTTCGGGTACTGGAAGGTCACGGTGGAGCGGCCCCTGCGCCTCAAGGGCATCGACCCCGGGACGGCCTACACGGCGGCGGAGATCAAGAAACTCCGGGAGTCCCACGAGCGCGCCGACGACGCCCCGCCCGTGATCCGCAAGATCCACAACCCCGGCACCGAACCCGACCCGCTCCGGGGGCTCTTCGAGGTGACGATCAAGGGCGAGCGCCGGGTGGTGGAGTACGAGCCCGACACCGACCTGCGCGACACCGAGCAGATTCCGTTCCTGGAGTGCCCGGCCTGCCGCGAACCGGGCTACCTGCCCACCGAGGCCGACACCGCCGAGGCCATCGCCTCGTTCCTGCGGCGCGAGGTGCTGCCCTACGCCCCCGACGCCTGGTACGACCCCGCGAAGGTGAAAATCGGCTACGAAATCAGCTTCAACCGCTACTTCTACAAGCCCAAGGCCCTGCGCTCCCTCGAGGAGATCCGCGCCGACCTCCTGGCGGTGGAAAAGGAGGCCGAGGGGCTGTTGGAGGAGATTCTGGGGAAAGCGTAAGGGCCAGGGACCCAAGGGACCTGAGAGACAAAAGGAAGGGGCGGGTCCTTCTGTCGGTTGGGTCTCTTGGGCCCCTTGAGCCGCCCGCCGTCTCGGCAACGGAGGGGCCCCCATGCCCGAGCGGATCATCCCGCCCCACGGCGGGTACAAGAAGCTCCTGAGCTACCAGCGGGCCCTGGTGGTGTACCAGGCCACGGTGCGGTTTTGCGAGCGCTGGCTCGACGCCCGCGACCGCACGGTGGACCAGATGGTGCAGGCCGCCCGGTCGGGCAAGCAGAACATCGTGGAGGCCAGCATGGCCTCGGGCACCTCGAAGGAGATGGAGATCAAGCTCACCAACGTGGCCCGGGCGAGCCTGGAGGAACTGCTCGAGGATTATCGGGACTTCCTGCGGCTCCGGGGGATCGGGGAGTGGCCCAAGAACCACCCCTACGCCCGGCGGCTCTCGGCGCTCGCGCGGACCCCGGGGGCCGACTACGAGACCTTCCGCAAGGCCGTGGAGCACCCCGACCCGGCCATCGCGGCCAACGCGATCATCGGGCTCATCAAGATCACGACCTACCTGCTCGACCGGCAGATCGAGCAACTGGAGAAGGCATTTCTGGAGGAGGGCGGCCTTCGCGAGCGCATGACCCGGGCGCGCCTCGAGGCGCGCGACGAGCAACGGCGGAGAGGCCGGAAACCGACCCCGCCGAAGGCCTAAACCGTACTGCTCAACGTCACGGAGATTCTGAAGCCCATGTTGACGACGGGTTTGATCGAAGCTCTGAAACCCTACCCCGCGTACAAGGATTCCGGCGTCGAGTGGCTGGGAGAGGTGCCGGAGCATTGGGAAGTTCGAGCGATGAAGCGAGTTGCACGCCTCAATCCCAGCAAGTCAGAGATCCCAGAGAAACAGAAAACCGCGCAAGCGGTCTTTCTCCCGATGGAGCGAGTTGGGACCAACGGCAGGTACGACGCTTCGGAGACTCGCCCAATCGAAGAGATGTGGAACGGTCTGACATACTTTAGGCGGGGTGATGTGATCGTAGCAAAGATCACCCCGTGCTTTGAAAATGGCAAGGGTGCTTGTCTCAATCGACTCCCGACCGAATTCGGCTTTGGATCTACGGAGTTTCATGTTATCCGCCCTTCACGGGAGGCAAGTGCCCAGTATGTTTACCTGCTCACTACGCTACGGGAAATCAGACAGTTGGGTGCCGAGATGATGACCGGAGCTGCCGGTCAACAACGCGTGCCCGCTGACTTTTTCGCAGGGCTCCGCATCCCTATCCCCCCCCTCCCCGAACAAACCGCCATCGTGCGGTTTCTGGACTGGGTGGACCGGAGGGTGCGGCGGGTGATTCGGGCGCGGCGGAAGCGGATCAAGCTGCTCGAGGAGTACAAGCAGGCCCTCATCCACCAGGCCGTGACCGGCCAGATCGACGTCCGCACCGGCAAGCCCTACCCCGCGTACAAAGACTCGGGCGTCGAGTGGCTGGGCAAGGTGCCGGCGCATTGGGAAATTCGGCGTCTTAAGACGCTGTGCTCGATGAAAAGCGGCGAGGCAATCACTAGTGACACAATTGAACCAGAAGGTGAGTACCCTGTCTTCGGCGGCAACGGCATTCGTGGTTTTACGTGCCGCTATACCCACGAAGGTAATTTCGTACTGATTGGGCGCCAGGGAGCTCTTTGTGGCAACGTACATGTCGCCCGTGGCCGATTTTGGGCATCTGAGCATGCGGTGGTTACAAGGCCGCACGGCGATATAGTTATCGAGTGGCTTGCTTCACTACTAACGGCGATGAACCTAAACCAGTACTCTATTTCTGCAGCTCAACCTGGCTTGGCGGTAGAGCGCATCATCAACCTATTGGTTCCAGTTCCCACCGTGGAGGAACAGTTATGCATAAGGGACTCCCTTGTGACTGAATCAGAGAAAATCAAGGCCGCCACGGCAACCGCCCGGCGTCAAATCGAACTGCTCGAGGAGTTTCGCACCCGTCTGATCGCCGATGTGGTTACCGGTAAACTCGACGTGCGGGAGGTGGCGGCGCGGTTGCCCGAGGAGGAACCGGACCTGGACGAACTCGAACCCGAGGAAGACGAGCCAGCCGGCGACGAGATAGAAGCCAGCGAGGCACGCGCCGGCTGTGACTTCTCGGAGGCAACGCAGGTCTGACAAATTCTCCACCGGAAGCCGAGGCTGTTGCACGATCGGCGCCGGGTGGTGTAGGGGACAAGATGGTATCGAAGCCCGTCGCCGAAAACCGTTGTAGCTCTTGATCGCAAGGCTGAAACGTCAACCAGAGGACCAGCAATGATCGCGCGCCTTCAGGTGTCGAACTATCGAAGCATGGGGCCGAAGGTGTTCGTCGACCCCGGTCGCCTCTCCGTGTTCATCGGCCCCAATGGCTCGGGCAAGTCGAACCTGCTCGACGTGCTCGCGTTCGTGCGGGACTCAATCACCCAAGGACTGCCCGCGGCCATTACCCACCGGGGCGGCATTGACAACATCCGGCGCCGGAGCTCCGGACACCCGTTCGACGTGCGGGTCGCCCTCACGATAACCCTGGGACAAGGGCCCGCCTCATACGAATTCGTTGTGGGGGGAGACCGGGTGGAAGAGTACCGGGTCAAGTCAGAGTCTGCCAGAATCCACGTGGGAAGCCAGTACTGGGAGTTCGACAGGAAGTATGACCGGTGGCCACCCGGCATGCGGCCGCGACTCGATGAGCAGTCGCTCGCGCTCACGGCGCTGGGCGGTACGGAGCAGTTCAAGCCGCTCGCCGACTTTTTGGCGTCGATGAGCGTGTATTCGATTTTTCCAGACCAGCTTCGGGTTCCTCAGCGGTTCGACCCCACGTTCCCCATGCAACGCCATGGGGAGAACTGGGTGTCGGTACTGCGCGACCTCATCCGCGACCCGCAGGCCAAGGAGGAACTCATCAAAGGGCTGAACAAGCTCACCGGCGACATTGAGGACGTTCAGGTGCGAAGTGCCGCCGGGCACCTCATAGCAGAGTTCAAGCAACGCAAGGTCAAGGGGGAGAAGAGCAAACGCTGGTTTGAAGCTGCGCAGCAGTCCGACGGCACACTCCGGGTGGCCGGGATTCTCACGGCACTCCTCCAGGAGCCGCGGCTCCCAGTGATCGGAGTAGAGGAACCGGAACTCACGGTACACCCTGGGGCGCTACCCCTAATCTATGACTACCTTCGCCAGGCTTCCGAGGTCTCGCAGGTTCTGGTGACGACCCACAGTCCCCACCTGTTGGACCTCCTCGACCCCGAACGGGACGTGATCTATTTAGTCCAAGCCGTAGAAGGGAAAACCGAGGTGCGCCGCCTTTCGGAGAAGGAGCTTGAACCGGTGCGAACGAGCCTGTTCCGCCTTGGGGACCTGTTCCTGACTGGGGCGCTCCAGTTGGATCTGTTCGAGGACGCCGCCTCGGGGTAGGCGATGCGCGGATACCTGCTCGTGGAGGGGCACGGCGAGGTGGAGGCCGCGCACAATCTGGTGTCACGCCTCGCCCCGGAAAACGGGCTTTTCATCCCTTGGTGCAAACCGCTTCGCTGGCCGAATTTGCACCAGTGGGAGCCGCCGCCGGGCGGGCGCGGAGGGGTGCGGGCAGGGGTGGAGTTCGTTCGGCAACGGCGCGACGCCGCGGCGCTCTTGATTCTCCGCGATGAGGACGACGGCTGCCCCCGTGACCTCGCCCCCCGGGTGGCGGGCCGTATCCGGGGGCTCAACGCGCCATTCCCGGTGGCCTACGTACTCCTACACCCCGAGTACGAGGTGCTTTTCTTGCCGTGTTTGGAGTACATGGGGTTCCCAGCCTGGGACCGCGAGTCGTGGGAGGCGCGGCGCGGCATCAAGGAGTGGCTTTCAAAACAACTACCCCCGGGGAGGCGCTACAAGCCGACGGTAGACCAGCTCCCGTTCACGCAACGCATCGATTTTGACATCGTACGCCGTGCCGGAGTGCCCTGCTTCGGCAGTCTCGAGCGGGGGTTGCGGTTCTTGGCGGAGCACCGCGGGCAGGGAGGAGCCGTCTACCCTCCCACGCAGACTGTGTGACCAGGGGGAGGGACGAATGCCCACCGACACGACCGAACGGGGCTTGGAACGGCTGATCTGCGAGGCGCTCACGGGGTCGCCGTGCGACCCCGGCACGGTGCCCGAGCCCGGGGCGCTCGGCGAGCAGCCCGAGGGCTTTGGGGGCTCCGGGTGGATCGGGGGCCGGCCCGAGGACTACGACCGGGACTACTGCGTGGACCTGGCGCAGCTCCGGGAGTTTCTGTACGCCACCCAGCCCGAGGTGGCCGAGGAGCTCGATCTCACGGCCAACAGCCCCACCCGGCGAAAGTTCCTGGCCCGGCTCCAGGGCGAGGTGGCGAAGCGCGGGGTGGTGGACGTGCTCCGGAACGGCATCCGGCACGGGCCGCACCACATCGAGCTCTTCTACGGCACGCCGTCGCCCGGAAACGAGCGGGCCCGGCAGCTCTACCACGAGAACCGGTTCAGCGTGACCCGGCAACTGCGCTACAGCCGCGACGAGACCCAGCGGGCCCTGGACCTGGTGCTCTTCGTGAACGGGTTGCCGGTGTTCACGTTCGAGCTCAAGAACCGACTCACGAAGCAGACGGTCCACGACGCGATCGAGCAGTACAAGCGCGACCGCAACCCGCGGGAGCCGCTGTTCCAGCTCGGCCGGTGCGTGGCCCATTTCGCGGTGGACGACAGCGAGGTGTGGTTCTGCACCGAGCTCAAGGGCAAGGCCTCGTGGTTTCTCCCGTTCAACAAGGGCTGGAACGACGGGGCGGGCAACCCCCCGAACCCCCACGGGCTCAAGACCGAGTACCTCTGGAAAGAGGTGCTCACCCCCGAGAGCCTGACCGATATCCTCGAGAACTACGCCCAGCTCGTGGAGACGAAGGACCCCGACACCGGCCGCAAGCGGCGGCGGCAGATCTTCCCCCGGTACCACCAGCTCGACGTGGTGCGAAAGCTCCTCGCCGACGCCGCGCGCCACGGCGCGGGCCGGCGCTACCTGGTGCAGCATTCGGCCGGAAGCGGCAAGTCGAACTCCATCGCCTGGCTGGTGCACCAGCTCGTGGGGCTCCAGCGCCAGGGGGCGCCGGTGTTCGACTCCATCGTGGTGGTGACCGACCGGCGGATCCTCGACCGCCAGATCTGCGACACGATCCGGCAGTTCGCCCAGGTGGGGGCCACGGTGGGCCACGCCGACCGCTCGGGGGACCTCAGGCGGTTCCTGGAGAGCGGGAAGAAGATCGTGATCACCACGCTCCAGAAGTTCCCGTTCATCCTCGATGAGATCGGCACCGAGCACGCGGGCCGCCGGTTCGCCATCGTGATCGACGAGGCCCACTCGAGCCAGGGCGGCCGCACCGCGGCCAAGATGCACCAGGCCCTGGCCGGGGCGGGCGGCGACGACGAGGAGGAGGACTTCGAGGACCGGTTGAACCGGATCATGGAGGCCCGGCGGCTCTTGCCGAACGCGAGCTATTTCGCCTTCACCGCCACCCCCAAGAACAAGACCCTCGAGATCTTCGGCGAGCCCGTGCCCCAGCCCGACGGCACGGTGAAGCACCGGCCGTTCCACGCCTACACCATGAAGCAGGCGATCCAGGAGGGGTTCATCCTGGACGTGCTGGCCCACTACACCCCGGTCCGGAGCTACTACCGGCTCGTCAAGACCGTGGAGGACGACCCCGAGTTCGACGTGCGCCGGGCCCGCAAGAAGCTCAAGCGGTTCGTGGAGGGCCACGACCACGCCATCCGGCTCAAGGCCGAGATCATGGTGGACCACTTCCACGAGCAGGTGATCGCCAAGGGGAAGGTGGGGGGCGAGGCCCGGGCCATGGTGATCACGGGCGGCATCGAGCGGGCCATCCAGTACTACCACGCCATCGAGGCCTACCTGCGGGAGCGCAAGAGCCCCTACCGGGCGATCGTGGCGTTCTCGGGGGAGTACGACTACGGCGGGCAAAAGGTGACCGAGGCGAGCCTGAACGGGTTTCCGTCGAACCTGATCCCCGAGAAGATCCGGCAGGACCCGTACCGGTTCCTGGTGGTGGCCGACAAGTTCCAGACCGGGTACGACGAACCGCTCCTCCACACCATGTACGTGGACAAGGTGCTCTCGGGGGTGAAGGCGGTGCAGACCCTGTCGCGGCTCAACCGGGCCCACCCCAAGAAGCACGACACCTTCGTCCTTGATTTCGTCAACGACCCCGAGGTGATCCGCCAGGCCTTCGAGCCCTACTACCGCCGGACGATCCTGGCCGACGAGACCGACCCCAACAAGCTCCACGACCTCCAGGCCGACCTCGACCGGGCCCAGGTGTACGGGCCCGAGCAGGTGGAGGAGTTCGTGCGGCTCTACCTGGAGGGGGCTCCGAGGGACCGGCTCGACCCCATCCTCGACGCGGCCGTGGCCGCGTACCTGGCCGAACTCGACGAGGACGGCCAGGTGGAGTTCAAGGGCAAGGCCAAGGCGTTTCTGCGGACCTACAACTTCCTCTCGGCCATCGTGCCCTACACCCACGCCCCCTGGGAGAAGCTCTCCATCTTCCTCGAGTTTCTCGTGCCCAAGCTCCCGGCCCCGCCCGACGAGGACCTGGCCCGGGGCATCCTAGACGCCATCGACATGGAGAGCTACCGGGTGGAGAAGCAGGCGGCCATGAAGATCGCCCTGGCCGACCAGGACGCCGAGATCGACCCGGTGCCGACCTCGGCCGGGGGGCACAAGCCGGAGCCCGAGCTGGACCGGCTGTCGAACATCGTGCGGGAGTTCAACGAGCGGTTCGGGAACATCCCGTGGTCCGACGCCGACCGGGTCCGGCGGCTCATCACCGAGGAGATCCCGGCCCGGGTGGCGGCCGATCCGGCCTACCAGAACGCCCGGAAGCACTCCGACCGGCAAAACGCCCGGATCGAGCACGACAAGGCCCTGGTGCGGGTGATGACCGCGATCCTCCAGGACGACACCGAGCTGTTCCGCCGGTTCATGGACGACGAGGGGTTCAAGCGCTGGCTCGCCGACACCGTGTTCGGGCTGACCTACGAGGAGGCGGCCTGAAGGAGGGGGCCCGGCTCACCCCCCGCCCAGGAGGAGCGGCACGAGCACCGGCACGAGGGCGCTCAGGAGGAAGCCGTTGACGAACCCCACCAGGGCCGCGGCGTCGCCGGCGTAGCGCTCGATCAGGGGGAGCGTGGTGTCCATGGTGGTGGCCCCGCCCGGGGCCACGGCCACGTAGGGCCCGAGGCGCTTGGCCACCACCGGGATGAGCCCGATGGCCAGGAGTTCCCGGAACACGTTGGCCAGAAACGCCACCGACCCGAGGTCCGGGTGGCCCGCGTCGGTGAGGATGACGGCCGAGAGGCTGTACCACCCGAACCCGGCGGCCACGGCGAGGCTTTCGCGCAGGCCCAGGCCCGTGACCCAGGCGGCGCACCACCCGCCGGCGAGCGTTCCGAGCACGGTGCCCGCCGGCACGAGCAGCGCGTAGCGGTCGGCCGTGAAAAGCCGCCGGAGCGCCGCCCGGTCGCGGCCGATGTCGTACCCGATCCAGAGGAGCAGGAGGTAGAGGGCCCACCGGGTGATCTCGCCGCTTGCGGCCACGAGCCCCGCCGGCAGGAGGCCCGCCTGGGCGAGCACCGCCCCGGCCACCACGCTCGCGACCAGCGCCGCGGTCACGGCCGCCTCCGGAAGAGCCGGTCCAGGCCCCACACCGCGGCCACGCTCCCCCCCACGGCCAGGAGGGCCACGGCGCCCCCGTCCCACCCGAACCGGGCGATCTTGGCCGGAAGGTCCGGGTCCCGGCCGATCCCCACGCCCATGAAGAACAAGAGCCCCAGGATCGTGGCCGGCAGAAACCGCTGCTGCATCCGACGAAGAAGCGGCCGGGCCCCCAGGGTGATCCCCAGGGCGATCCCGGCCGCGAGACAGGCCAAGTACGCGAGCATGTTGGTTCCTTTCACCCCCTCCCCCTATCCCCCTCCCGCCAGGGGAGGGGGAACCGGCCCCGCGCCGGCACAACGCCCCCGCCGTCTGTCTCCCTCTCCCCCCGCAAGCGGGGGGAGAGGGCCGGGGTGAGCATGCGGGTTCCTTTCACCCCCTCCCCCTATCCCCCTCCCGCCAGGGGAGGGGGAACCGGCCCCGTGCTGGCACGACGCCCCCGCCGTCTGTCTCCCACTCCCGCCGCAACCGGGGGGAGAGGGCCGGGGCGAGCATGCTGGTTCCTTTCACCCCCTCCCCCTATCCCCCTCCTGCCAGGGGAGGGGGAACCGGCCCCGTGCTGGCACAACGCCCCCGCCGTCTGTCTCCCACTCCCGCCGCAACCGGGGGGAGAGGGCCAGGGTGAGCGTCTTGGTTCCTTTCACCCCCTCCCCCTGCCCCCCTCCCTCCAGGGGAGGGGGAACCGGCTCCGCGCCGGCACAACGCCCCCGCCGTTTGGCTTCCTCTCCCCCCGCAACCGGGGGGAAAGGGCCGGAGTGAGCATGCGGGTCCCTTTCACCCCCTCCCCCTGCCCCCCTCCCACCAGGGGAGGGGGAACCGGCCCCGCGCCGGCATGACGCCCCCGCCGTCTGTCTCCCTCTCCCCTCGCAACCGGGGGGAGAGGGCCGGGGTGAGGGGGGCTCCTACCCCCTCGCCCCTGCCTCGTGGACCGCTTCGACCAGGGCCTTCACGTTGTCCACGGGCACCATG